>JAYVYE010000049.1:0-9068 GCA_043784545.1 Candidatus Microsaccharimonas sp. | reverse complement strand
CGGTAGTCAAATGGTCGGTCGGCGTCATAGACAATTTGATGTGTGGCCGGGATCGCTTGGGTGATTGATGTTGTTTGTTTACCCTCTCTCCAGACTCGTACTTCCAGGCCTGGGGTAATCGGCGTTTCTTTCGGGAGCGTCACTCGGCCGTTGACGCCCAAAGTAACGTTCTTTTCTTTTAACATATCACCGATTGTTTTGCCTTGGGTACGAATGTCGGTTTTTTTACCATATAGATCAAGCGTGATTGGAATCGCTCGCGTAATCGTAAGTTGTAATCCAGCCCCATCAACAACTAGATCTGTCAGCGGCTTCAGTGTAGCGCGGTCTTCGTCGTAAATCGTAATACCAACGTCTTTGGCAATTTGCTGAGCCGTCTGATACGGCGAAATTGTTTTGACACGAATTACACCATCAACCACAACGACTGGACGAGCTCGGTAAATATTAACTTTGTAGTCAGGTGCAATCAGTTCTTGTTTGATCGACGGCTCAACCGTATCGTGGCTATCCAGTTGGATGTTTTCAGCTTTCAGTGCAGCACCGAGTGTTTTCTCACTCGAAAGAAAAACCCGAGTCGTAGTCCGGTCGTAGACGGTGATAATCCGACGGTTTTGATCTAGCGCCAGAACGGAATGACCGACCCCAAAGATGCATATGGAAAAGAGTAGTAGTGTTATGATAGAGCGCCACACCATTTCGTTAATTATACCACCAGACGATAGCGGATCATTCAAGGTCGAAACGCGACGTGGTAGCCAGCCAAATAGTATGATTCATTTCGATAATAGAATAAGAGACACTTTCGTGTCTCTTATTCGTATTGTGAACGTGGAAGATTTGCACCAACAGATGTAACCTACTAACTAAATAACTGAGCCTTTTGTACTGAACTTTTTAACTTGATCGGTTACATATAATGATCTTGTGCTGCGTCACTTGATCTTCCAATTCCAAATATATCAGGCTGATTATTTGTCGTCAATAGTTTTTGCTAATAACCACTCCGGAACATCGATAAAGGTGATCTCATCCCATCCATCAACTTCTTGTTCGGTGACATCGTAAACAGCTTGATAAGCAACTTCGACACTTCCGTGAAGTGCGTTAGAGAAGTCTAATCCTAACTTATTCGCTACTACTCTTAACTTTTCTTCACTTTTTGCTTCAATTTCGACGTACGGCGGTATCCAGGGCCATGTATCCAGTTCTACCTCAGTTCCGTCAAGCTCCCAGCTTTCTCGCTTCGTTTCTTGAAATGAATAACTTTTTAAACCTATTGACTCAAGAAAACTACAAGTTCTATCGAAATCATCAACGGTCACAGTTACTTCTTTAGTGCCGTGTAAAGTTCGGTCATTAAGTTGCTTGTAGCTTAACGTAATTTTATCACCCTCGTTACGAACCCGAACCCATCCACCCTTTTTTTCTAGACGGTGGTCTTCATGGTCGTATACCCTACGAGTCATAAATCTTTCGGGCTGAATTAGTTCAGCGCCATGTGCTTTTAGTAATTCACGCATCTCGTCGTGATTGATGTTCAGCCACTTCGCTTCAATCTCAGTATCCATCACTTAACTATATCAAACAAAACGACTTCCGTCGGAAGTGTTTTATAGTGGTGGTGTTTTTGGTACAGCGTTGTTAATGAGGTTAGAACTTTACTGGCTAATTAATGCCGCGTAAACAAGATCAGCAACTTTCACATGTTCATCTGCGTCGATATGAATTCCATCAACACCAGCAGTAATCTCATCAAGTGCCACAAAATCTACGCCTAACTTCGTCGCAAGTCGTCCGTAGACACCAACAAGTTCTTTCGACTTCTCGGTTGCACCTAGATATTTATCACCGGTTCGACAATATTCAGTCTCTTCGTTAATGGTCGGAGGCGAAAGTAAAAGAACCTTTGGAGTCGTCCCACGGAATTGTGATGGCCGAGTCTTAATAATGTTTAAAAGTTTTCCCACGCTCTCACAGACTTGTTCTACCGTCATATTCATTTCATGCTTTAGCTCGTTTGTTCCAAGTAAAACAATAACTCGATCGAGTGTGTCTTGACTATCCAGAGCTGCCTCAATATAATCCAAAGCTCTTCGGCCTTCTTTTCCTGGTCGAGGATCGCCACTCTCAAGGCCACGAGAGTTTAAGCTTATAACTAAATTCAATAACTTCTTTATAGAATGAGGCGCTGGCACAAATAGCAAGATTAAGTTTTGTCATAACCCAATGATAACAAAAAGCCTCCGAATCGGAGACTGGTTCTAAATGAATTCACTTGGTACCCCGGGCAGGATTTGAACCTACGACCTTAGGCTTAGAAGTCCTCTGCTCTATCCAGCTGAGCTACCGGGGCGTGTTCATAGTATACCTTAGCAGTTGAGTATCTGTTGCCGAAATGAGGGATGACCTTTAATATATCCTACCCACACAGCGGGTAGTATCAAATACTATCAACCGCAACAATTTTACCGTTTTTTTGATTAAGGGTATAATAGTAGTGCAAGGAGAACACAATAATGACAGAAGTTAAGGATTTTGGGCCAGCCCCATTTGTCGCCAACATTGAAACATCAACTCTTGGAAACGAGAACTATCGTACGGCGCTGTGGACTGGCAAAAACCTCCAGGTCACTTTGATGACTATTCAGCCACACGACGATATCGGATTAGAAGTTCATGCTGACCATGATCAGTTTTTGCGGATTGAACAAGGCGAGGCAACTGTATATATGGGGCCAACAGAAACCGAACTTGCTACCTGGAAAGCAACTGACGATGACGCGGTGATTGTCCCAGCCGGTACCTGGCACAATCTCGTCAACACCGGTAATTCACCACTAAAACTATACTCGATCTATGCCCCACCAGAACACGACCATGGTACGGTCC
The DNA here is from genome assembly GCA_043784545.1 of Candidatus Microsaccharimonas sp. Lineage (GTDB taxonomy): Bacteria > Patescibacteriota > Saccharimonadia > Saccharimonadales > Saccharimonadaceae > Microsaccharimonas. The sequence continues at coordinate 6,176 of JAYVYE010000049.1, read as the reverse complement.
ATATAACCAAGGGAGACGCCGACGCAGCGGAAGCATAGGTAAGCCCACCAAGCAAAATACCAAAATAGAACCCCTATCTTGCGATACGGGTTTTATTTTGGTCCACCGCTTTGGACGAAGTCAGAACTAAGTTCACTGTGTCGTTCTAAAGACTTTTGATACATATCCCATAATTTATCGTCATCAACCCCAAGTTGATAGCCTAAGTCATCACCGACAACTCGAACAATATGTCCAATATCAGTTCCAGATATCTTACTTTGAAGTTTTACGTACAAATCGAACAAAAATACGCAAGCAGTATCCGCATCAATTGCTCCAGACTCTAATCTCGATTTAACATCCTCTAAAGACCTCTTCACTTTATCGGCAAGCACTCTATCCTCCGGTGCTTTAACTACGAGATCCATTTCACGAATGGCAGAATCCAGTGACGTTCCTTCTTTTGGCATTGCTTCATACATAATAACCACAATATATATCAAAGCTGAAATATAAGAAAGCATAAGTAGCAAATAAAAAACGCCAGAAAAGTTCTGACGTCTCGAATGGTTCTATCTGGTGCAGCATAGTCGACGAAGTCCGAACCAGCATTATCAGCGGTTTTTAATTCCATCGAGACGTAAAATATCTAAATCGTCATTATGAGTACCGCCAGCACCCACGTGCTTGCTATTAATTTCTGGCCCTTTTTTAATGACATGTACCAGTGCCATTGCATGACCATGTCCTAAATCGAAGTCCTCTTTTAGCCATGTAATAATTTCACCAGCCTTTACGGCAGGATTATTGTAACCCTTCCGTTTTGCTAATTCTATGAATTCTAATGGTGTTTTCCCTGTTTTTTGTTCAACGTTATCGAGATATGCTTGAAATGACATATTCCTATTGTAACAAAAAGACGGTTCTGACCGTCTACTTTGCTTTATCTGGTGCACCATCGTGGATGAAGTCAGAACTATATTACACGCCTAGTGCATTATGTAAACTAGGATCCTTTACGGGCAAATCCTTGATGTGATCAAAATCAAACCATTGAAAACCAATGTGTTCATCACTTAGCTCAATATCTCCAGGTTCTAAGTCAACACTATAATTCGTAACTTCCACTGTCTTACCATCAAAGGGTCGATAAAATGTCCATTTACCAAGTTCATCTCTCACGATACCGCTGAGCCCTAATTCTTCTTGGATTTCTCGATTCAGTGCTACCTTGTCGTCCTCACCCGCTTCAACAATTCCACCAGGAAAATCCCAGTTTGGCACTGCACCTTTGGCAGGATTCCGTTGAAGAAAAAGTATTTTTCCTTCACTATCTTTAATAACTGCTTTTACGGCGTGGTTTGGAATATCTTTGTTCATTAAAGTTAAGTATAACAAAAAGACATCAGAAAGTTCTGACGTCTGAAATGGTTCTATCTGGTGCGGGCGGAGAGAATCGAACTCTCATCGTTTGCTTGGAAGGCAGACATATTAGCCATTATACGACGCCCGCAGACTAAGACTAGATTAGTATAGCATATTCTCTTATGGGGCTTCATCTGTTAAAATAACGAGGCGCAACTATTCATGGCGGATGTAGCTCATCTGGTTAGAGCGGCGGTTTGTGGTACCGTAGGTAGTGGGTTCAACCCCCATCATTCGCCCCAAGTAAACAACTCGATCAGTCTTTCGCGGACAATCGAGTTTTTTATTTGGCAGGATTTTCAAGAATTTCGGTGGCTTGTTTCTTTTTCTCGAGCATTTCCGTCACTTGCTCCAAGCTAATTTCAATGGTTCCACCGGCTTGGACCTCGCGCGCCAGCATCTTTTTTGCGACTGTGTTCTCGACAGCTTTCTGGACGACGCGGCGCATCGGACGCGCACCAAGTCGCGGATCATATCCAGCTTCCACTAAGTATTCTTTAGCAGCCTGGGCAACGGTGACGGTAATTTTTTGTTCAGATAGGTTCTTGTTAACATCGACCAGGATCAAGTCAACGACCTGCAGTAATTCGGGCTTAGACAGTGGTGCAAATACCACAATCTCATCGAAACGGTTCAGAAATTCTGGGTGGAACAGATTACTACTAATCAATTCGTCAACGAATGTATCTTCGAATTGTTCCAGGTCATACCCACGGTGTAAATATTCTTGAATTCGATCAGCACCAGCATTACTAGTGGCGATGACGATGGTATCACGAAAACTCACTTCTCGATTGCGGGCATCACGTAAGATTCCCTCATCTAACAATTGTAGTAAGGTCGATAATACACTTGAATGAGCTTTTTCTATTTCATCCAGTAAGATGACACTAAATGGCTGTTTCATAACTTGGGCAGTTAAGCTGCTGGCGTCTTCGGTGCCGTCGGCAATCAACCGTGCAACGTCACTGCTAGAAACAAACTCGTTCATATCTAATCGGATCATTTTTTCTTCGCCACCAAAGTAGACGGCAGCCAGAGATTTGGCTAACTCTGTTTTACCGACACCAGTTGGCCCGAGGAACATAAAGGTGCCAACTGGGCGCTTTTGATTGCGGACGCCCGCACGAGCTCTGCGAAGGGCATCAGATACGACGCTAATGGCCCGGTCTTGGCCTATCATGCGTTGGTGAATTAATAATTCAAGGTTAAGGAGGGTTTCTCGTTCGGTTTCGTCATCAACAATACCAGTTTTAACACCAATTGTTTTTTCGATTGCCAAGCCGACTGATTGTGCCGTGACTAAGCCGGATTCAGCATATTCCGCCGCAGCATCTAGTAGGCTGATTGCCTGGCCTGGCATTGAAATATCGTAGACGTAGCGTGCGCTTAATTTGTAAGCTTCTTTTAGCGCTTGATACATATAGGTAACTTTACGGCGATATTCAAGGCTCGGTAACTGTGCTTCGAGTACCTTTAGCGTATCCGATTCACTGGTCGGATGCACGTTGATACGGTTGACGGCAGCGGCCAGAGCTGGCGTACGTTTACTAATTTGCAAGAACCGTTGTTCATCGACCGCCAAGATAATTGGTAGCCGTCCTGCCTCAAGAATCGGTAATAGCATCGCAGTAATATCAACTGAACCAATGCCTTCTTCAAAAAAAAGTTGAGCATTATCAAGACAAACAATAATATTTTTGGCAGTAAAGGCTTCTGATAGCAGAGTCTGCACAAGATTTTCTAGTTGACCCGGGGCACTGGCCATCGCGATAAGTCGTGTTGCGTCTAGCATGAACACTTGATGATAGCGAAGTGTGTCAGGCACCGTTTTAGATTGACTCATCAGTTCAGTCGCCAGTTCGTACAACACAGCCGTCTTACCGACACCAGTTTGCCCAACTAAAGCAATTGCACCCCGGCCGTTACTCAGTGCTTTTGTAATTTGACCAATAGTTTCAGTTCGAATATCTGTTCGCTCTACTTGAACTTCTGAAATATTCTGGCCAAAGCGTGATAAGTTTGGAATCCAGCCGAATGACCAGTCGCGTCCGATGCCACCGGGCTTACTGGTCTTTTTACGACTATTTTCCACTAACGTCTTTAGATGATGATACCAGTTAATACCCCGAATCAAGTCATCTTCTTCCAACTGCAAATGCCCCAACAACGTTTGCTTGCCCGGTAGCTGACGCACCAGCGCTAGCATTATGACGCCAGCCGACATGCCACCATGAACCGATGCAGTTATTTTGAGAGCTTCGTCAAAAACTGCCATAGTATCGCTACGGTTGGTCGAAACAATTTGTTCTAAAAAACTACCCCCAATTCCGAAACGGACCGCAAAAAACTGACCACCAGTTGTCTTCGAAAGAACAGCTGCAAGCTGCTGGGGAGTTGGTTGATCAGGTAACAAGGCCAAGATGTCACTGTCGAGCAAATCATCGACCGTCGTACCGTTTTTAGTAACCGGAACTTCACGAAGTTCATATTTGTACCATTCTACGATCATTGCAGGGATAGCGGCCAGACCTACCAGCGCCCAACCTATTGTCACCCCAACCATGATAAGTGTAATACCAGCAATAATTAAAACGGCAACACTAATTTCAAGCAACAAAGCCCAGGGTGATACTAACTGACCAAGTCGTGCTTGCTGTGAACGTTGTGATGAGTAATTAAACTGCTTTAGATCCATTTCGGTACCCATCCAATCGCAAATAATAGCAACCCGATAACAGGAAAAGCCGGTAACACGAGCCAAATAATCAAGATAATTCCTTCAAAAATAGTTTGAAAGATTAAAATCAATATGCCAGCCAGAATTGTACATAATCGTACGATTGCTCCAATAAACCTGGAGATCGTCTTGTCAAAGAATGCCCGTAGTTGCACACCGACCGAGCCATTAACCTGCCCGGCTGATATTTGGCGAAACGGTGAAAACAGGGTCGAGAAGAGTTGGCCTATTGAAAAGAAGCCGATAGTTGCGGCTAATCGGACCTGGACACGGCTTAATTGTCCCCGCCAGCCCTGTCCATACCACCACGAGATTATTCCCACCAAAAACATAGCTTCATTATACGATATAATAGTCTATATGCCTCACCCCTTTGTCGTCATTTTGGGTAAATCCGTCCGTCTGGCCGCTCGTTTGCGCGGTGGTGGTTCGGCCCTCCCCGGATTAGTTGTCGAAAGGATCAGTCCCGACTTTATTAAATCTACCCTCGCCCAGCTCCCGAAAGGAATTGTCGTCATTAGTGGCACCAATGGCAAAACAACCACCACAAAGATGGTCGTTGCTTTACTGGAAGCCCATGGATTAAAAGTATTTACCAACCGGACTGGGAGTAACTTCAGCCGAGGTGTTGCCGCCGCACTTTTAGGCGAGGTGACGATCACAGGAAAGCTTGACGCAGACATTGCTGTTTTAGAGCTTGATGAAGCTCACGCCGTGCCATTTGTAAAAGCCATTCCCCCGAGCTACAGTTTGCTTTTAAATGTCATGCGCGATCAACTCGATCGTTTTGGCGAAATTGATGCGACCGCCAAGATGCTAGAGAAAATTGCCCAAGCTACGACTGATACAGTTGTACTGAACCGCGAAGATGCCCGGGTATTGAACATACAAGACACACTCGTCACTCAACAGGTCGAATTATTCGGCCTCAGTTCTGCGCTGCTCTCCCATTTCCCCAGCGACGATGATATTCGCAGCCATCACATCAAAAAAACTCAGCGCCCTACTGCCAACGTAACGCTAGAAAACTACGCGGGAAACCAAGCCACCTATGCTATCGACGGCGAACAGTTCACCACTCCCCTTCGATTGAACGGCGCCTACAACGTCTTTAACAGTGCAGCGGCGATCGCCCTGGCTAGAGCAATCCTGGGAAGTCAGCTCAACACCGCTATCGTGAAGGCAACGATTGCCAGTGTGACGCCAGCTTTCGGACGAGGAGAATTATTACAGGTTGGTGGCCAGCCCCTTGAACTCGTACTAGTGAAAAATCCTTCAGGCTTCCGCCTCGGGCTCAAGTCATTCTCACCAGTCGGCTACGCAACCATGATCGCCATTAACGATAACTATGCCGATGGCCGAGACATGTCATGGTTATGGGACGTCGATTTCGAAAGCCTTTCTGCCAGCGGTGTGTCCCAAGTCGCGGGTGTCCGTGCCTATGACATGGCCTTACGTTTGCAATATGACGAAGTCAAAATTGGGCATATCGACAAAGATCTGCCGTCAGCGCTTCGCAAGTTTATCAGTGGTAATAGTGAGCTGCCAAAGCGGATTTATTGTACCTATACCGCAATGCTTTCACTGCGCCGGGAATTATCCAAAATTACCAAAGTTGAGGTCGTGTCATGATTCACCAAAAAATAACTGTTTTACAACTCTATCCAAAAGATATGAATATCTACGGCGATTATGGTAACTTGCTCGTCCTGCAGCGCCGCCTGGAATGGTATGGCTACCAACCAGTGATTATTCATTATAACGTCGGCGATACCTTTCCAGCTGCTGTCGATATTGTCGTCGGTGGCGGTGGTCAAGATAGTGGCCAAGAAATTATTCACAAAGATCTTTTAAAGATAGGGCCGCACCTAAAAACCCTGGCTGATGCCGGAGTCCCTATGTTAATGGTCTGTGGATTGTATCAATTATTTGGCAACTTCTTTAAAACATTCGCAGGCAAAAACCTGGCAGGAATCGGCATTCTGGATATTGAGACCTTCGGGACAGACGAACGGTTGATCGGTAACAT
>JAYVYE010000048.1:0-3729 GCA_043784545.1 Candidatus Microsaccharimonas sp. | reverse complement strand
GAGCGAAACCTATTCGGGCGCTTAGTTCCAGCCTACCACGACTCCTATGTGAAATCCAACGATCCTAACTACAACGTTTCGATGGGACGCGATGTTGCCAAGGGATTAAGTAATATCCCAGGCTTTCGGTCCCTTGCAGATACCCAACATGGATTTGGTCAGACCCTCTCTGGCAGCGTGGACATGTTTCAGGACTTCAACCTTGACCCGATTATTGGGGTGGGCAAGATTCAAGCAGGATTTAAGAATGGCAAGTTCCTCGCCCCCGCTCTTGACGCAGAGGGTAAGACGATAACTGAAAACATTGGTGGGGTGGAGAGAACTAAGATTATCGCCACCATGCCCATACTTAACCGTTTTCCAGGCGCGGTAGATATGGTTAAGGCCTCCTCTGGAGTGCAGATAGACTCCGCTGGAGTCCTTGCCGCATACCAGCAGGGAAGTGCTGGTTTACTAGGTAGGCTTGTCAATACCCTCAATCCGTTGGCAGCGAGTAATGCCTCCTTCGCACGTGCTATGGACCGTATCGGTGAAGAAAAGAACTTTGTCAAAATCATGGTGGAGAATCCAACCATAACACAAGATATGGCTAAAGAACTTGCAAAAGCACCTAACGGCTTAGAGGCTACAAAAGTCTTGGCGCAGGTTTTCTATAGTGGAGAATTAGAGAAAATCTCTAACGCGGCGAAAGTTCCAGGACGTTTATCGTTGCCCACTATGTCCTCTGGACGTTCTTTTATCAATAATCTCCGTGAGAGGGTCATCGCCAATGCAGATGACCCTACCTATAACGAAACACGTAACCTACTCGTTCCCAAGAAGGTTGCCAAAACTGACGCTGATGGAAACGTACTGCTTAATCCAGACGGGACCTCGCAAAGGCGGTGGATTGGTGGTGGTCTTTATACAAAGGGTACTAATGGGACATACCAGGCATATAACGCACTATCGGGTAAGATTCGCTCATTTACTGGTTATAGTGCTCTAGACTACTCCCCAACGAAGTTAGCGCAGTCCTCGAAAGAAATTGACTTTAATAATCCCCGCGCAGCAGTCGCACTCTACAATATGAGTTACAAGTCCATGCCGCGCAATGTGCTACTTGAAAAAGTAGCGCAGATTATGACAGAGAAGAATCCTGGCAGGCAGGCGGCGCAGTATTCCACCCTTGTGAAGGAAACAATCAAGGATGCTGGTATTGGCGCGAACTCAGACCTCTTTGAAAAAACAATGTCAATGGCCCAACGCTCTACCATGAACGGTGTAGATAAGAACGCTGGTGGTTACGGTGTAGATATCAATGGTGGTCTGCTTGGAACCATGCACACTAAGCAGGGGTATGACGCTAGTGGTGCCCCCGTGGGCGAACCAGGTGAGCAGTTAGTCACATCCTCTCTCTGGCCCCACCAACACGGCACCAACGGGATGTTAGATTACAAGTCTTTGCGTACAGAGTTGAAAAAAGCCAACATGTACAACCGTCTCTATGCCGCAACGGACGATGCTTACACCCATTATATAGAAAAGATTTTCGCACCGATGGTATTATTTAGTGGTGGCTTCCCCGTCCGCGTGGCAGCAGGTGAGGCGATACAAGAGATTATGCGTAATGGTCTCAATGCCTACTTAAAGAATACTATAGTCGGACTTGGTACTCGTTATCAGACTTCACATGCACTAGAAGCAAAGATGAACGCCCTTGCAGAAGTAACCACGTCGGCAGACCAAGACGCTCTTATGAGTGGTAAGATGGTTAAAACGAACTCTGCTCGTAAGTTCATCAAAGACAAGTACGAGTTATGGGATAATCTTTCTGCTCAGGGTAAACGCGACGCGCAATCCAATGCGATTGGCTCGGTTCACCGCAACTTCCGTCCTGCTGGTTATGTCTCAAGCAAGATAGCACCTTATCTTGCAGCGGATAAGTTCAAGGAACTTGCCAAAATGCAAGAGCAATATGGAAATGTCGTCCTTCCTGCGACAGCAGCGGCGGGACATTTCATGCGCTCTGCCAATGAAGCAGATCGTGCAGTCAATGAATTTGTACAAAAGCAGGGAGTCCCTTCTGTCCCAGGACAGAATAACCTTTCCTTGTTTGATACATTCGACCAGAACTATCACAAGAACTGGGCATTAAACGCCAGTAAGTTGCGCCACGAACAGATGGCAAAAGATATCTCAAATGACTATTTGAGATTATCTAGCCAACCTGGTATGGAAATTAAAGAAGCATGGAGACAGACGGCAGCGCTGCACACCGATAGGATTAAAGACCCAACAAAATATACAGATGAGCGCAAAACGGTTCTGGCTATGGATGGAGCCATGCCAGAGGACTTAGCCTATCATCAGGTTCGTGCAGTACAAGGAATCGTACAAGGTCACGACGGCACAGTACACACTAACATTTTACAGAATATCTCAGATGGCAAAACTACCTACGCTAAAGACCTAGAGAAGGTTCCTGTCAAATCTGGTCCAATCAGGGTTATGGGTCATAACGATTCTCCGCCCATGATGAGCAACATCCTCCAACAGGTCATGGAGGTGGGACACCGTAGCGTCATCGCTCCACTCATTGACTATATTTCACGTCAGCAGATATTTGGCGAACTCTACTATCAAGAGATTAAGAGTCGCAAGCCACTTATCGACTCAGGACAACTAACAGAGCCAGAGGCGATCCGTCTTTCTATGCAGAACGCGGCTGGACAGATTACACCACTTATCCATAATCCGGCCTTGCGCTCACAGTTCGCCCAGGCACATCGTAACACGATGCCGTTCTTCTTTGCACAAGAACAGGCACTCAAACGTGCTGGTAATCTTATCCTTAAAAACCCACAGGCTTTCCGCGAATACCAGATGATACAACAGGGTCTAAACAACCCTGGTTTCGTACATACCGATAGCAACGGCAAGAAGTACATCGTCTATCCATTGGGTGGCGAGTTCGGGAACGCGCTCGCAAGAGGATTGAGCGCACTTGGATTAGACCAGATTAGCGGTCTACCCATGAGTGTTACTGGTTCAACTAGTTCGTTACTCTCGGTTCTTCCAGAAGTGAAGATGGCAGGGGTTTCCCCATTTGTGAGTGTCGGACTTAAAGAGATTTCCAAACTATTCCCAGATGTGTCAGCAGTACAACAGGCAGAGAACTTCGCAACAGGTGGATATCCGACCCCTTCGATGACCGATATTCTGCTTCCCAATGCTGGACTACGCGGGATATATCAAGGACTCAATTTTGACCAGAGAGAAAGCGTCGTACATAACGCAATCTTCTCATCCATTGCTGCTGCATACTATCATGGTGATCTTGGTCCAGAGTACCTTCAAATGACACCTTCCGAGCAACAGAAGGTGCTAGATCGTGTTGAAAATAATGCGCGATCTAACCTACTCATTAAGGGCTTCCTAGCATTTCTTGCACCCCTCTCTCCTGGTGTAAGCAACGACTACTACAACAAAGATATGCAGTCTTTCAGGTCCGAGTTCAACGACATGATAAAGGCGAAAGCCCAAGGCGGTCTAGGTCTATCCTTCCCCGAGGCATCCCTTAAGTTTATGCAGGAGCATGGCTCCAATGCGGTTTCCTACACTATAGCACGAACCGATTCTGGTGCTGGCGGGGCAACCCTACCTCTGGCAGATTCAACCCTTACGTGGTTGAAGAACAATCAGGATATTATGAGTACGCACTCCTTCGGTGCGGCATACTTGGTCCCA
>JAYVYE010000047.1:0-10933 GCA_043784545.1 Candidatus Microsaccharimonas sp. | reverse complement strand
TCAGCGCCAATCGCTTTCAAGCGCTTTTCATTCAATGGGAATACTTCTTCGAACTGAACGTTAAAGTTTTTGTTGTTTTTGGCTGGCAGTAACGTCAGTTCACGAACCTTGGCCTCAATCAGACGCTCGACTTCGGTCTTGATGTCGGCACCTTCTAGAATCTTGCGACGAATCGTGTAGACAACACGGCGGTGACGATTAATCACGTTGTCATACTGAACAACATTTTTACGAATATCAAAGTTGAATCCTTCAACCCGCTTTTGGGCAGCTTCAAGAGTATTTGAAACCATTCTGTGCTGAATTGGTGTGTCATCATCCATACCGATCTTGCCCATCAAAGAAGCAATCCGGTCACCTTGGAAAATACGCATGAGGTCATCTTCGGTTGATACGTAGAACTGGGTCAACCCAGGGTCACCTTGACGGCCACCGCGACCACGTAACTGGTTATCAATCCGGCGTGATTCGTGTCGTTCTGAACCAATAACGACTAATCCACCAAGCTGCACGACGCCCTCACCAAGCTTAATGTCAGTTCCACGTCCGGCAATGTTAGTTGCAAGCGTGATAGCGCCCTTTGCGCCAGCTTTTTCAATGATGGCGGCTTCACGCTCATTGTTTTTAGCGTTAAGGATTTCATATGGAACCTTTGATTTGTTAAGCCAATCAGCAATAAGTTCATTCTTGGCAATAGAAGCTGATCCTACCAAAACTGGTCGGCCTTCTTTGTGATATTCACCAATGATGTCAGCAATCGCCTTTAGTTTGGCTTTTTCGGTCCGGAAGATTAGGTCTTGACGATCTTCACGTTGAATTGGCACGTTTGAGGGAATCTGGACTACTTCAAGGCTGTATATTTGTTGAAATTCTTCAGCTTCTGTGAAAGCCGTCCCGGTCATACCAGACAGTTTTTTGTATAAACGGAAATAGTTTTGAAACGAAACAGTTGCCAGTGTCATACTTTCTTGCAGGACAGGAACTTTTTCTTTGGCTTCAATAGCCTGGTGCAAGCCCTCGTTGTAACGACGACCTTGCATCAAACGCCCCGTAAACTCGTCGACGATTATGACTTCACCGTCTTTACTGACGACATAATCTTTGTCACGATTGAACAATGTTTGGGCACGCAATGATTGGTCAAGGTGATAGACTGAACGAACATATTCAGGGCTGTATAAGTTTTTTACACCCAGCATACGCTGAATTTTTTCAACACCGTCATCTGTAAGTGCAACCATTTTACGTTTTTCATCTAGAACGTAATCTTCAGGCGTTAATTTGGCAGCAATTTTTGCAAACTGCAGATAGCTTTCTGGGTTTTCAGCGGCTGGAGCCGAGATAATAAGTGGGGTTCGAGCTTCGTCGATCAAAATTGAGTCGACTTCGTCAACAATTGCATAATGTAAATCACGCTGGCGCAGTAATTCGACTTCGTTGACCATGTTGTCGCGTAGGTAGTCAAAGCCGAATTCGTTGTTAGTTCCATAGGTAACGTCACAGGCGTAGGCTTCTTTACGAGTGACTGGCCGAAGGTGCTTCATGCGCTCGTCATCATGATCGTTGTTAGTAAAGTGCGGGTCAAACATAAACGATGCTTCATTAATAATAACCGCCGTACTAAGGCCGAGGAAGTGATATAACTCTCCCATCCAGCTGGCGTCACGTTGCACCAAGTAATCGTTCACGCTAATAACGTGAACGCCTTTGCCTTCAAGGGCATTCAAATAAACCGGCAAAGTTGCGACCAGCGTCTTGCCTTCACCAGTTTTCATTTCAGCCACGCTGCCTTCGTGCAAGACCATACCGCCGATAAGCTGAACATCGAAATGACGCATTTTTAGCACGCGGTCACTGGCTTCGCGAACTAACGCAAAAGCGTCAGGTAGGATAAGATCAAGCGTTGTACCTTTTTTCTGTAGTTGTTTTTTCAGAACTTCAGTTTGCTTCTTTAATTCAGGCGTTGAAAGTTTTTTGTACTTTTCTTCAAGTACGTTAATAGAGACAACTTTCTTTTGTAATCGCTTTAGTGTCTTGGCTTGTGGGTCACCAAAAATTTTGGTGAGCGCACCTTGTTTAGTAATCATTGCGTACCCCGCCTTTCAGGAAAATAGTTCAGTCAGATTGCTTTAGCTATTATTATACGATTTTACGGGGTGAGGCACAAGGATTTTCTACGTTTCAGACTGAGCTGGTTTCCGGCGACTCAACAGGCGTCGATTAGCGACATGGCTAATACTACTTTGCTTGTATTTACGCATTTGATTGATTAATTTTGCCTCAACGATGTCGATAGCAGCGAACATATTAACGGTTGAATCTTTGGCCGTCAAGCGTTTATCGGGGACATTCAAAATAATTTCGGCTTCGTATTTATTACCGTGATCACGATTGACCTGACGGAGCTTGACGTCGGCCGTCACGCTTTTGCGAGCGTGTTTCGGCAAGTACCGATCCAGCCGAGCAATCTTGCGCAGCACGTAGGCGCGCGCCTGATCCCCTACAATATATTTGACGCCCACGATGTCGATTGATGCGATCATAGTATACCTCCGTTTCCGCTAGGTTTATGTAGCTTTAGTATACCACTTTTAAGCCAGTAGATTAGAGTGTTGTATGGCCACCGAGATACGGTTGAAGCACAGCCGGGACACGAATTGTGCCATCTTGGTTTTGGCCATTTTCAATGATAGCAATCATGGCACGACCAAGAGCAAAGGCGGTAGCGTCATTGGTATGAACTAGTTCAAGTTCGCCCGATTCACGGCGAACGCGGGTGTTCAGACGGCGTGATTGGTAGTCGGTCATATAGTCAGCGGTGTGCGTTTCGCGGTACTGGTCCTGGCCAGGTAACCAGGCTTCCATGTCGATTCCCCTGGCATTAGGCTTACCAATGTCAGCCGTACACTTTTGGATAACGCGGTACGGTAGACCAAGTGATGTCAGCAGGTATTCTTGGACAGCTACCATTAGCAAATGTTCATTCAAACCATTTTCGGCGACTGAAAAACTTTCCATTTCAAGTTTATCAAATTGGTGCATCCGAAGGATGCCTTCCATGTCTTTACCATAGGTACCAGCTTCACGTCGAAAACTAGTGGCATAGCCCAAGTAACGAATTGGCAAGTGGGCTTCATCAATAACTTCACCAGCGTGCATGCTTCCCATGACATGTTCGGCGCTTCCCTGCAGCCACAGGTCATCGTCTTCTAATTTGTACCGGTCGTCACGAGGCTCCAAGCGGTCCATGGCATCATATAGTTCAGTTCGAATCATAAGTGGTGGTAGGATCGGTGTGAACGGCGTATCACTGGTTAGGACGCCAGCGTCAGCGGCAATCTTGGCGATTATCGTCTGGTCACTGAGAGTAGTGATGACGTATTGCACCAAAGCGAACTGTAATTTAACTAAGTCGCCTTTTAAATAAGCAAACCGGCTACCGGCAACCTTAGCGGCCCGTTCTTTATCAAGCCAACCGCGTTCATTTGCGATGTCGGCGTGGTTACGAGGCGCAAAATCAAACTGAGTTGGTTGACCAACAATTTTTGCAACAACGTTTTCTTGTTCTGATGAGCCGTACGGAACGTCTGAGGCAGCCATATTTGGAACTTGCTTAAATAAGGCAATGAAGTCCGCGTCGATGACGGCCAAAGCCGTTTCTTGATCGACTAGCTCAGCCTTAATAGCCCTCCCCTCCTCGATAACGGCCGGTTCTGGTACGCCAGCTTTCATATTGGCAGCGTTGGCGTTACGTCGCTCGCGTAATTCGTCGACTTTGCCGGTCAGCGTACGCTTTTTGGCATCAAGTTCCAATATATAGGCAATATCAATGTCGTAGCCTTTGTTACGAGCATTTTCTTGGACAAGTTCAGGGTTTTCCCGGACAAAACGGATATCTAACATAGGTTTATTGTACCAGATGGCCTATTCAGTACGAAGGGCTTCGATTGGGTCAAGCTTAGACGCTTTACGAGCTGGCAAATAGCCGGCGAACATAGCAATAAACATCAGCGCTACAATCAGTAGTACGATTGGCAGGGGTTGGAAGATAAGCAAATAGTTTCCATCACCAAGTGTCAGGGCTTTAGTGATTACTGGGTTTAGCAGAATACCAGCCACGACAGCAACGGCTGATCCGATTACTCCACCCAGGAAGCCAATCCAAGCCGCTTCAAATTGAAACAAACGACTGACGTGACGGCCGCGCATACCCAGGGCTTTCATTAAACCAATTTCGCGGGTACGCTCCAAAACAGAAATGTACTGGGTGTTAATAATCCCAAAGACACTCGTTATCAGCGCCAGTACACCGAAACCAATCACAATCCCCTGCAGAATATTGACGATTGTAAACAATAATCCTTGAAGGTCTTTAGCAGTTTGGACACCGTAGCCTTCTTCCACCAAGGCTTCCTTCGCTGTGGCCGGGTCAATACCTGTTTTTACACTGGCGGTAGCGATGGTATATTTCTGGAAATTATTGGTTCCCTCGGTACTAAAGTCGGACAATGATTTTGCAGCAGCATTGCTTACCTGAATGTTGGAGGTCGGTGTCAGTGAGGTAGCAGACTTACCAACCACTGCCACAACCGTAAAGGTGGCGTCGCGAACAACTGGTTGACTGAGTGCTTGAATCGCCGACGCGCCTTGGGCTAAGGCTGCCTGAATTTGCTCGTTCGTCACATTAGGATTGCGCACCAAGTGGATGATCACCTGCTGCCCAATAGCCGCCCGAGCATCTTTAAATCCAAGCAGTGAAACATACGATTCTGGTAATGCGATCTGACCATCCCTAATCGGCGTGCGTAACGGGGGCAGTGCACCAGCTGTAACCGTCTGCGTTACACCGGCATCATACTGCGTCACCGTGGCAGTATATTTTTTCTGTCCGTCACGGCTGAGGTATTGGGCATTAATAGTGTATGCCGGGTTAACCGATGCAATATCACCCCGGGTAGCAATGGCATCAATATCTTTTTGGGTTAAAAGTTTAACAGCAGTGGAACCTTGCGCCCGCGACGTCAGACTAATATCCGGATCATACTCGCGGGGGCCAGTTTGGCCACCTGTAAAGAAACTAGCTTCTTTGGCTATCGCTAATATTTGCGGATCAATGTTAGTCGTCAGCAGTGTATTGGCGTATTGGCGGGCACCTTCACCGGCGGCGATGGCAATCGTCAATGTAAAAGCGCCGACGGCGATAGCTAAGCTAGTCAGAATTGTCCTGGCCTTGGCATGTTTTAAGCTTCGGCCCGCGCGGCGAATAATATCAAAAGTCTTCATGATTACTCCGGCTTTCCTGTTGGCGAAGGCTTCGTCATTCGCTCAACTTTTCCGTCTTTAATATAAATCTTGATGTCGCATTTTGCAGCTAGTTCTTCATCGTGGGTCACAATCACTAAGGTACTGCCGCCGTCTTTATTCAAGCCAAATAATAATTTTTCGATACTCCCGCCCGTTTGAGTATCAAGGTTACCGGTTGGCTCGTCGGCAAAGATAATCCGCGGCCAGTTCACAATCGCCCGAGCAATCGCCAAACGTTGTTTTTGACCCCCCGACAGGTTTCGGGCTTTTTGTTTTTCTTTATCAGTCAGACCAACGACTTCCAAGGCTTCGCGGACACGGCGGCGGCGCTCGCTAGCAGAAAGACTGGCAATTTCGAGCGGCAGCGCAACGTTTTCAAATGAAGATTCATTAGCCTGGACAAAGAAAGCTTGAAAGATAAAGCCGATTTTTTCAGACCGAAACTTATCAACCGCTTTGGCTTTTAACTTTAAAATGTCGACACCATCAATCACGACTTGGCCAATTTCGGGACGATCAAGCCCACTCATGGCGTGCATCAAGGTTGACTTGCCCGAACCGGATTTTCCGACGATTGCCACGCTGGCGCCATCGGGAATTTCAAAACTGATATCATCCAAAGCCTTAAAAGCACCTTGTTTTTTCCCATAAGTCTTGGTCAGGTTTTTAATTTCAATCATTACCCCCTACTATAGCAAGAAAAAGGACCTGTCAAAACAGATCCTTCTAAAAAGCTGGTGTGTAACTGAGTCAGTCGAACTTCACGTCCGGATACAGCGCTTTCGTGACCTCGTCATATTCCTGACGAAGCTGCGGGAATGGGACGCCTTCACGGGCAGTCACCCCTTCGAAAATCCAGAAAACTCGTTCACTAAAGCCCCATCCGCAGGCCGGTGGCATACCGTATTCCAGCATTTCAACGAAATCAATATCCAGCATCATCGCCTCGTCATCACCGGCTTCACGCATGCCTTGTTGTTCAATAAAACGGTTGAGTTGATCGACTGGATCATTTAATTCAGAGAAACCGTTACCCAGTTCACTGCCAGCAATCACCGGCTGAAAGCGCTGCACTGTTTCGGCGTTATCAGGATTAGTTTTTGCAAGCGGACTAATGAAAGTTGGCGTATTGACTAGCCAGACTGGTCCAGTGACGTCCTTACGAATATTCTTCCATAGTTTGTCGATGCCGCGGGCACGGTTCTCGGTTTGTTCAACTTCTAATTTGTTATCACGCAGTGCCTTCTTGACATCATCAAGCGAAGATTCGAAAACATCAATGCCGTAGCGCTCTTTGATGACCGTTGCATAATCCCAGACTTCCCAATCGCCTGCCATGTTGACGTCGAATTTGTTCAGCTTGAATTGCAATGTCCCGAACGTTTTCTGCAAAACATCTTTATACATGTTCTCCATGAATTTCATACCATCTTGCCAGTTAGCATAAGCCCAGTACCATTCCATCGCTACGTGCTCTGGGAGATGTTCGTCGCTGTAGTTTTCATTCCTAAAACGAGCACCAATGTCGTAAACTTTTTCAAAACCAGCGCCGATTAAACGCTTCAATGGCAGTTCGTGGCTAATACGCAGGTAAAAATCTTGGTCTAGGGCGTCCATGTGCGTCACAAAGGGTGTCGCGTCGGCACCACCGGTCGTGTGTTCTAGCACCGGAACGTTGACTTCGATAAAATTATTGGCATTCAAGTAATCACGGGTTGCTTGCCAAAATGTGCTGCGGCGCACAAAACGATCACGGACGTCTTGATTGACGTTCATATCAACGTAGCGACGACGCATCCGCTCTTCTTTATTAGTAAAGCCTTCTTGTGATGATGGCATTGGTCGTAGCGTTTTGGTCAAAAGGCGTAGCTGCTTGACAAAGATTGATACTTCGCCGGTTTTACTTTTTCCAATGAAGCCAGTTGCTTCGACGAAGTCGCCCGTATCAAGCAATGGTAAATCTTCGATACCCAGACGGTTTGATGGCACGTCACGGGCTTCGACATCGGCTTCGTTTAAGTACAGTTGCACCTGGCCGCTAAAATCTTTGATAACGATAAAAGCTAATTTACCAAATTTGCGAATCGCCACGATCCGACCAGCCACGGTGGCTGATTGGTTTTCTAATTTGTCGAACTGGCTGATAATATCACCGGCGTTGTGAGTACGATGCGAATCGGCTGGGTATGGGTTCAAGCCTAGGTCTTTTAGGTCAGCCAGCTTGCGGAGGCGTTCGTCGCGGAAGTCTTTTAGTGTTGCCATGGTAGGTTAAATTATAGCATATCCTTTTACTTCTAGCTCCTCTTGAACCTACTCAAAAACGCGGTATTGAACCTTTGAAAATTTCGTTGTATTCTGCGTAACTCGGCACGCCTCAAACATACTCGAATAGGCAAGAAATTCTCAAAGGTTCAATCCGGTTTTTTCATGTGTTCATTCGCAGCTCGAAGCAAAAGGATTGCGAATACCCACCCTCACACTCCTAAACAAGATTTGAGACCAAACGCCGTATAGCGTCTCTGACTTCTCTATGAAATTCGATGCTTTGGTGTTGAGGATCGGCCACTTGCCAAAAAATAATATCCTTTCTCACTCGGAGGAAGTCCGGCAATTCGTCAAGAGGTTTGAATGAAATAATGACATCTGCCCTATCGACTATCTCTTCATTGATAAATTTTCGCTTAGAATTTGATACATCAAAGCCCAATTCATTCATCACTTCGACAACCAAAGGATCAATCGGCTTCCCGAGCTTTACATTTATGCCCGCACTTTCAGATCGATCCGTACTGCCCTTATTGAGATCATTAAAAAACGCCTCTGCTTCTTGGCTCCGAGCAACATTGCCGTTACAAACGAACAAGTAATTCATGTCATCATCATACCAGAAAGGCATCGCTCGGCGAATCGCTGCCACACAGACCTCCAAGCAAACCCGTGAGAAAACCGAATAACTGATTTCGGGGTTTCTTGCCTATTCGAGTATGTTTGAGGCGCAGCCGAGTTACGCAGAATACAACGAAAACACGAAATCAGTTATATCGTGTTTTCGAGTTGGTTTGTGAGGAGGACCGTGTGGCAGCGATTTGCCTGGAGCTAGGCCTGATCCTAGTTAATCTGAGCAATCTTATACACAACCACGCCTTTAGGTGTCGTAATAGTCGCATCATCGCCGACCTTACGGCCAAACAGTGCCAATCCGATCGGTGATTCATTGCTGATCTTGCCTTCGAGCGGATTTGCCTCAACTGGACCAACGACTGTATAGGTCACGGTTTTATCACCTATTTTTAAATCAACTTTGCTACCAAGTCCAATTAGTGTGGTTGAACCACCTTTAATAATGTCGGCGTTACGAAGAATGTCTTCGATTTCGGCGATACGGGTTTCTAGTAAGCCTTGGTCTTCACGGGCAGAGTCGTATTCAGCGTTTTCGCTGAGGTCGCCGAAATCACGGGCGTTGGCAATTTTATCGGCAACTTCGCCACGACGGGCCTTCAAACTGACGAGCTCTATTTCAAGTTCGGCTTGTCCTTCGGATGTGATTTGGTAGTGTTTCTTCATAGTTTCTCTTTCTTTTATAGAGGTCAAGGGGTAAAACCGCTTTTTTGAAGGCGCCGTACACCATATATAGTGTAAGACGCCTTGTTTGCAACTCTAATTAGCTTAGTTTAGCAAGCAGATCTTCACCTGTCAATAGCTCTGTTTGACCACTTTTTCTCGGGGTAAATTCAAACTTTTGTTCGGCTACTAATCGTTCGCTGACAGTAACCCGGTATGGAATTCCCAGCAGCTCGGCATCGGCGAATTTCGCACCCGGTCGTTCGTTACGGTCATCGTATAATACTTCAATTCCTTTAGATGTCAACTGGTCATACAGCGCGTCGGCTTGTTCGGTGACATCACCGATGCTGACGAGGTAGACTTTAAACGGGGCGACATTGTCTGGCCAGACCAGGCCTTTATCGTCGGCAAAATGTTCCGCAATCAGCCCCATCAAGCGACTTGGACCAATCCCATAACTTCCCATAATGACTGGTTTTGATTCGCCATTCTCATCTGTAAACTTTAGATCGAGTGGATCACTAAAGCGAGTTCCAAGCGTAAAGATATTTCCAACTTCGACAGCTGTGGCCTCTACTAATTCATCCTTGTTGATACCAAGTTCAGCCAAAACATCGTCAGTATAGACCTCTTCGTTGATGGCAATTTTACGGTCTTTGTGTACGTAAATCTTGTCTTCACCAACCGGGCTAATGGTTTGATACTCGTGACTGAACTTGGCGAAGCTTCCGCCGCTAGCAAAGGTCTTGTACGTCCCCTCGCCCAGACCCAAACGGTCAAAAACACGGGTGTAGGCAGCACTGATTGTTTCGTAGAAAGAATCATGCTCTTGCTGGGTGCGACTAAAGCTATACAAATCTTTCATCCAAAACTCTCGACCGCGCATCAGTCCACTTTTTGATCGTAGCTCATTCCGAAACTTGATCTGAAACTGGTATGGATAGACCGGTAGGTCTTTGTAGCTTTTGATGAAGCTTGCCATCAGTTTAGTCAGCGGTTCTTCATGCGTTGGCGCCAAGCCTAGCTCAGTGCCATTAGCCAGTTTAGTTTTGAACCAGACATCCATGACGTCATCATTCCAGCGTCCAGAAGTTTGCCAGACAGCACTGTTTTGTAGCGCGGTCATGCTGATTTCGTTGCCACCAATATCGTTCATTTCTTCGCGGATAATTTGAATGATCTTGTCCAGGACCCGCTTGCCCAGTGGTAAATAGGTGTATACCCCAGCCATTTCTTTATTAACGTAGCCGGCCCGGATCAAAAGTTGCGCATTCTTGGCGACTTCGTCGGCTGGGGCGTTTTTGCTGGTTTTGGTAAAAAGCTTGGTAACTCGCATAATTTATCCTCCTAGTGTAGGGAAAAGTAACGGATTAATAAAGAGGAAGTAAAAGGCGATGCCATTTTTGATCATATGCAACAGGATTGATGGCCATAAACTACCTGTTTTTATACGCAAGAAACATAGTACTAAACTAAGCGCAAAAACATCGACGCCAACATTAAAACTAAGATGTACGATGGCGAATAACAAACTAGTAATCAAAACTGCTGCCCAGATTGGTACGTGTTTTCGAAGTTTCGCCAGCAAGTAGCCGCGGAACAAAACTTCTTCTGCAACAGGGGCAATAATCACCAATGTAACGAAAGCCAACATGTATTCGAAGCCCTGTGACAGATTAGTAAAACCAACGTCCTGGATAGCATTCGTCTCGTAGAATGGCGTGTGCATGGCGATGGAGGTCAGGATGTACGATATGAAAATGTAGGCAATAAAGCCGACCGGCGCGATTAAAAGATGGATCCAGCGTGGCGAAAAATCAATCCCGACCTCTTTTAGCGTAGTCCGATATTTCACTACCAGCCAGGGCAGGCCGATCACCACTAACAAGGTTACGATATAGATGACGGCCGCTAAGGTCGCGTCTAAAATTGATATATTCAGCCCATCAAACTTGACACCAACCAGCCTTAACAAAGCTATTACTAGCCCTACGACCACTTGGGCAAAAACAAAGCCGGCCAGTACCCAGATGGGCAGTACGATGCCCAGCCACGGCTTACCACC
>JAYVYE010000046.1:0-6961 GCA_043784545.1 Candidatus Microsaccharimonas sp. | reverse complement strand
CCGGCACCTGATATACCAACCAGAAGTGCCACCCGAGAATCACGCACCAGCGCAACAGTTTCAGGTGAAGCTATGTAAGAATCGATAGTTTGTTCCAAGTTCATACCCTATTGTACCAGAAGAGCCAAGTCGACAAATCAGTCTCGTTTCAACATCACCATAAATGCTTCAGATGGAATATCTACTTTTCCAAAACGCTTCATGCGCTTTTTTCCCTTAGCTTGCTTGGCTAACACTTTTTTCTTACGCGAAACATCACCGCCGTATAGACCAGTCGTGACGTCTTTGCGGTAAGCACTTAAATCTTCGCGGGCGATAAACTTTCCACCAATACCGGCCTGCAGTGCAACTTGGAAATTCTGGCGGGGAATCACTTCTTTTAATTTCTTGGTAACTTCACGGGCCAAACTTTGAGCTTCGCTGCGGTGCGCCATGATGCTGAGCGCATCGACCATTGCTCCAGCCACGTAAAAATCAATCCGAACCAGATCTTCGACACGATAATCATCCAGCTCATAATTAAATGATCCATAGCCACTAGTAATTGACTTCAACTGATCATAAAAATCAGTCAGCAGATTTGCGAGGGGTGCTTCAAAACTGATCAATGCACGTTCATCAATATAGCTAAGATTCGTTTGCAAGCCACGTTTTGTGACAATTAACTGTATGACACCACCGATATACTCGGATGGTACGACGATTTCCCCTTTAATCCAAGGCTCGCGAATTTCCTTGATGCGGGTGACATCTGGTAAATTGCTGGCACTCTTGATATCCAAATCTTCACCAGAATTAAGTAGTACGTGATAATCGGTTGATGGATTCGTAATAACGAGGTCAAGGTTATATTCACGCTCTAATCGCTCGCGAATAATGTCCAGGTGCAGCAAGCCAAGAAAGCCAATTCGTACACCAAACCCTAGGACCGGTGAATTTTCCGGCTCGAATTGAAGCGCCGAATCGCTCAGACTTAATCGTTCGACGGCATCCTTTAAGGCTTGGTAATCATCATTACTGACGGGAAAGAATCCAGCGTACACAAACGGTTTCACTAATTTATAGCCGGGTAGCATATCTGTGGCCGGACGACGCCTGATCGTGACTGTATCACCAACTCGGGCATCGCGAGTTGTTCGAAGATTCGTAACGATATACCCAATCTCGCCACTTCCAAGAATGGGGCTAGCGCTCATAGCTGGATTTAATGAACCAACTTCCAGCGCAATGCCGGTAGCACCAGTTGCTATCATGTCGATGTTATCGGCTTTTTTAATCTCACCATCAACGACGCGGACATACAAAATAACGCCGCGGTAATCATCAAAATAACTATCAAAAATAAGCGCCCTGGTTGGGTCTTCGCTTTTACCGCGAGGTGGGGAAACGTGCTGGACAACTGCATCAAGAACATCCGTGACGCCTTCACCAGTTTTGGCACTTATCTTAAGAATGTCGTTTTCCGTACAACCAAGTAAATTAATAATTTCCGCGCTAACCCGTGGTATATCAGCCGCGGGAAGATCAATTTTATTAAGAACTGGAATGATCTTAAGATCAGCCGCCAGCGCGAGATAGACATTGGCTAGCGTCTGCGCCTGAATGCCCTGGCTCGCATCAACTACCAGGATAGCGCCCTCACAGGCCTGCAAACTACGTGATACTTCATAGCTAAAGTCGACGTGACCTGGCGTGTCAATAAGGTTCAGTTCGTAGTCTTTATATTTCATACGGACCGGCGCTAACTTAATAGTAATGCCTTTTTCACGTTCTAAATCCATGCTATCAAGTAACTGCGACTTCATATCACGCTTGGAAACAGTCCCAGTTAATTCGAGCATCCGGTCGGCCAGGGTAGATTTTCCGTGATCGATGTGCGCAATTATACAAAAATTACGAATGTTTGATTGCTGCATGATTATTTGTCTTTTACTGCCGGGGCTTTAAAGAATATTTTTTGAGCACGGGATATTATTGGATGTACTTCAGGTAATTTGAATATTCTGCTGAAGGTAATGTAACAAATACCGGCAATACCCGCAACAAAGGCGAACTTTGGGAAGGTTGCCCAGAAGCTTTGGTCATTAGCACTGAGCGGTAAGAATACCAACGCGATGTAGGTAATAAGCGCCGTAAAACCGGCCGCACTGACCATGCGGGCAACGGCATGTACGAACACCCTATCAAACAACCCAGGAATACGACGAGACATTACGTAAAACAAGATCGACATCTCTACTACTGACACGATCACGGCTGCCCAGGCAAGGCCCTGGACGCCCATAGCCAGTACCAAGGTGAACCAGACTGCCAACGCTATGTTCAAACCAATCGTAAAGAGTGAAATATACAGGGGAGTCTTTGTGTCTTGGTAGGCATAAAAGCTACGGGCCGATATAAAATAGACCGACCGGAATAAAATCGAAATCGCTAAGATTGCAAAAATACCGGCGATATAAGGGTCACCCTTGTTAACGATAAAGTTCACAAGATAGCCACGACCGAAATACGCAATAACCGTTACTGGCAGGGCCAGCCAAATGATCACCCGTAGAACAGCCTGAAGTTCAGTTTTAAATAAGTCTGGACGACCTTGGGCTAACCGTTCGGTCATCTTCGGGAAAGCCGCCGTACTAATTGCCACACCAATTAAATTAATTGGCATATACGCCAACATAGTTGCTTGTTGGTAGGCGTTAATACTTCCAGCAACGAGTCGCGAGGCTAGGTTTGTTTCAACAATACTATTTACATAATCAATTCCCTGATCTAGTGAGCGCGGTGGGAGCAGCCGTAGAACTTGTCGAAAGCCTTTATTTTTCCAATAAATTTTAAAATTGTATTCGAAATTCATTCCGAATAAACCAAATGTGCTGACAATTAACTGCAAAACTGCACCAAGTACAACACCCAGGGCAACCCCCATGATCCCCCCCTCAAAAACTTGCCATCCAAAAATATTAATGCCATTAGTAAAGAAAACCAGTCCAATAATAATACCGACGTTATAGAGCGCCGGAGCAAGTGCAAAAAAAGCGAACCGGCCGACTGCCTGTTGCATACTAGTAATTACCGTTGCGACTGCGAATAGGAATGGGCTGACAGCAATAACGCGCATCATACTCACTGCTAAAGCTCGACTCGACTCATCCAGTCCTGGGCCAACCACATAATGCACTAATGGTTCAGCAAAAATAATAATTAAAACACTGGCGACTAATGTCACTAGAGCCATCATGTTAATAATACTCGTTGAAAGCTCCCAGGCAGATTTCTTGTTTCCCGTACCTAATCTCTGGTTAAACACCGGAATAAAACTAACGCTCAATGCCCCTGATACGAGAATAATAAACATAAAGTCCGGTACTGAAAAAGCAACCCGGTAGGCATCCGCACCGGTTGGATACGTCAGGTAATAGGTGCTGTTAAAGATACGCTCGCGGAAGACCCCTAGAAGGCTTGCCAGTAACGAGGAGCCGGCCAACAAGCTAGCTGCTAATTGAAGTGGCAGCTTTCGGTTGAGCTTGGAGAGCGTTGTGCGAATATTAACCATTGGGATCGGTCAGGCTTCTGCTAGTACAGCATAGCCTCCTTCGGCATTTTGGCGGCTTTCAGCAGTTTGACTACACCAGACTCTTCTAGTGTTTCTTCGATCAGCAGGGCGTCAGCAAGTTTTTTCAAGCTCGTCATATTTGCTTTCAAGATTGTTTCAGCCCGCTTGGCTGCTTCTTTGATGAGCTGGGCAACTTCTAGGTCAATCTCTTTGGCTGTGTCGTCACTGTATGGACGTTCGTGGGTCATTCGATCAAACATCATGCCGCCATTGTCTTCATGGAAAACTTGATCACGAAGTTTTGTACCCATTCCCTGTTCAATCACCATATTGCGGGCGATCTCAGTTGCTTTACGAAGGTCTGAGCCAGCACCAGTCGTAATACCGTCCGGTCCGTACATCAGTTTTTCAGCAATACGCCCGCCAAGGGCACGAGCTAACACGTCTTTATACTCATAAACGTTGGTGTAAACAGTATCTTCGGGTGGAAGGAACCAAGTGACTCCACCTGTCCCACCACGAGGAATGATTGTTACCTTGTGAACTGGATCACTGTCAGGGAGTACGTGTCCAACCAAGGCATGTCCAGCTTCATGGTAAGCAGTCATAGCCTTATCTTTATCGCTCATGACATGGCTTTTACGTTCTGGGCCAATAGCAACTTTTTCAAAAGCTTCAGTTAAGTCGTCGTTACTAATCTTTTTGGCATTACGCCTAGCAGCAACAATAGCCGCTTCATTGGCAATGTTCGCCAGATCAGCACCTGATGAGCCAGCCGTTTTTGCAGCTAGTTTATCGAGGTTAACCGTTGCGTCAGCTGGTTTGTTTTTGAAGTGAACCTTCAAAATCGCTTCACGGTCTTTGCGCTCTGGAAGCATAATGTTGGTACGTCGGTCAAAACGACCGGGACGAAGCAAGGCTGCATCCAGTACATCGGCCCGGTTAGTTGCCGCTAGGACAATCACGTTTGTACCTGTTTCAAATCCGTCCATTTCAACAAGGATCTGGTTCAGTGTTTGCTCACGTTCATCGTGTCCACCACCCATACCCGAGCCACGCTTACGTCCAACTGCGTCAATTTCATCAATAAATATAATCGCCGGAGCATTCTTTTTCGCTTTGGCAAACAGATCGCGCACACGGGAGGCACCAACGCCAACAAACATTTCGACGAATTCCGAACCACTAATACTAAAGAACGGCACGCTCGCTTCTCCGGCAACAGCCCGGGCAAGCATTGTCTTACCCGTACCAGGGCTACCGACAAGGAGGACACCCTTAGGGATCTTGGCGCCAAGCGCTTCGTACTTTTTTGGATGTTTCAAGAAATCGACGACTTCTTCGAGGTCTTGCTTGGCCGAATCATTACCGGCAATATCGCCAAAAACAACTTTAGTTTTATCCTCACCGTATAATTTTGCTTTTGATTTACCGAATCCCAGTGCTTGATTATTTTGGCCTTGAGATTGGCGCATCATAAACATGAAAAAAGCAGCTATCAAGATGACCGGAACGATAATAATCGCCAGATTCCATAGAACATTACCGGTTTCGCTTGGGGCTTTATTGGTTACGATCGTACCCGTGTCGGCCTTAAGTCCCTGTTGAGTCAAGCTGCTAGTACTATCTTTAGTAGACTTTTCAGTAGC
The DNA here is from genome assembly GCA_043784545.1 of Candidatus Microsaccharimonas sp. Taxonomy (GTDB): domain Bacteria; phylum Patescibacteriota; class Saccharimonadia; order Saccharimonadales; family Saccharimonadaceae; genus Microsaccharimonas. The sequence continues at coordinate 1,759 of JAYVYE010000046.1, read as the reverse complement.
TTTGTCACTATTCTTAGGTGTAATCGTCAGGTTATTACCTTCGACGACAATATTTTTGATCTCGCCATTGTTGGCGCGCTCAATCACGCTGGAAATCGGCACATCTTTCAGATTGTCATGAGGAACGGTAATTGCGATTGCCGCCAGTACGCCAATCACTAAAACAGCCCAAAATAGGGTCAATCGCAGCACATTATTAGTTTTCTTGGGCATAGGGGTCTTTATAGCCATATCAATTCATTTCCTTTCGGCATAAGTAGCAGTGTTCTATGATATTCATTTTAACAGTGAGAGAGAGAAATTACGAGTAGTGAAATCAAGTGTGATTCCTGCGCCGGCATGGTAGAGACTCTTGGGCTGAGCAGTCTTGATTGCTAGTAAAGCACGTTCAAGTTGCGGACGTGTCAATTTACTGTCCATTATCTTACGTAAGCATTCAACTGCAACGATCTTTGGGATATGTGTTAAAAAATGCCGACTATAGTCTGGACCGTAGCCAATCAATCTACTCACTTCTGTATCGATTTGTTTTTTCGCATCTAGCTGCTGAGCGCGAAGGGCTAATAATTCCTGTTTTTGATCAGCCGTTAAACCAACCATGTCTCGACGCAACCTATTGCGCAAATAATGGTCACTCTTGTTCGTACTGTCTTCGTGCCATTTTAGATTACGTCGGCGGGCGTATTCAATCAGTTGCAGTTTGGAAGAAAATAGAAGTGGTCGGCTAATATCAGAATCAAGTACGGCCAGTCCTCGCCAACCAGTCCCGCGGTGGATATTGATAGCAATAGTTTCAATTGCATCATCACTATGGTGGGCGGTGACGATACGGGCATCGTACTTTTCTGCAATATTACGCAGGAAAAGGTAGCGCCGATTTCGGGCTTTTTCTTCACTCGCAGTCGGACCCAGTTCCTCGCGATGCGTCTCAAACGGAAAACCATACTCGGCGGCTAACCCAGCCACAAAGTGAGCATCGTCGGCAGAATCATCTCGAATACCATGGTCAAAATGCGCCACAATAATTTCATGCCCCGGAATTTGTGCCAGCATATCAAGCAGAACGACCGAATCAACACCCCCGCTGACCGCCACCACGTATGAGGACATCAGGCTTGCTCTTGCAACTTTTTAAGTTCAGTGATCACCTGTTCACCGTGGCCCATCGACGTGACGCGTCCGTACACTTCCAGCTAACGTATGTGCAGCACCTAAAGTGTCTGGTAGGGTAAAAGCTGGTACTACATATGGAGGATTCATACGCTTAGTATACGTCCTTCGGGCGGTTGTCAGAAAAACTTGTATAATGAACTGCAGTGCAAAAATCAGTTACGACATCCGCCCAGCGCCTAGAAACCCTTGATCACCTTCGAGGATTTTTCATTATTGTGATTATTATCGACCATCTTTCGAGGTGGCCCAGCCTCTTTGCTCTTATTACTAGTAAAGCACTGCTTTGGGTGACTGCGGCTGAAGGGTTTGTCGCTATTTCTGGTTTATTAGTCGGGTATATTCGGGGCTACAAGAACCGGGAACTCCCATTTAAAAAAGTTGCCCTGACCCTTATCCGTCGCGGTGTCTTGCTGTACATCTGGTCGTTAATCGCATCAATCGCTTATGTTGCGATCATTTGGTATTTTAATCCCGAAGGTGGCACCCCTAGTACGCCGATGGAAGAAGGTGCGTGGGGTGAATTTCTCCCGGGCCTTATCACAATGCGCTATACATTTGTCTGGGTGCACTTCTTGACGCTTTACGC
>JAYVYE010000045.1:0-15500 GCA_043784545.1 Candidatus Microsaccharimonas sp. | reverse complement strand
TAAAGAAGTCCAGGCGACGGGCGGAATTTGTTCTGATCACCAAACTCCGTATCAGCAAATCAGCGAAGAAAACTATTATTTCAAAACAAGCGCTTTTAGTGACCAAATTAAGGCTGCGTTGAACGATGGTACGATGGAAATTTTGCCAAACTTTCGTAAGAATGAATTTCTTGAACTGATTAAAGACGGTTTGGCTGATGTAAGTATTTCTCGTCCAAAAAAGAGTCTCACTTGGGGTATTCCTGTGCCTGGTGACCCGGAGCAAATTATGTACGTTTGGCTCGATGCCCTGGCAAATTACATTACCGTTCTTGGGTATCCTGACCGCGAAGATTGGAAAGAATTTTGGCCAGCCAACGTACAGGTTATCGGTAAAGATATTCTTCGTTTCCATGCTGGAATTTGGCCGGCGATGCTTCTGGGTCTGGGTCTGGAGCTACCGAAACGGCTGCTGGTACACGGCTTCGTTAATATCGGTGGAGCCAAGATTAGTAAGACGGTTGGTAATACGATTGATCCGAACGAGGTTATTGATAGCTATGGCGTTGACGCTTTTCGCTATTTCTTTTCACGGCATATTCCGACCCTTGACGATGGCGATTTTACCTGGGAAAAGTTCGAGAACGCCTATAATAATGAACTTGGTAATGACCTAGGGAACTTGATTCAGCGCGTTGCCAGTATGATCGTTAAATACCAAGCTGGTGTGATTGGTGAATCTGCTCAAACCGAACACGATATGACCCTTTATCACCAAGCGATGGACGATTTAGAATTTAACAAAGCAATTGATGAGGTCTGGAACATGGTACGCAGTTTGAACCAGTACATCGATACCGTGAAACCATGGGAGGTTGCCAAAGGACTGAGTAAAGACCCAGAAGCCGAGCCGCACCTCAGTGAAATTTTAGCGCATTGCGCCGGTGCTTTAATTCAGATAGCCGACTTATTGACACCGTTTCTCCCAACGACAGCAACCCGCATTCTAGAAATTTTCGAAAGTGGGGTTGTGAAGATGCCTGGATCTGTATTATTCCCCAAGATCTATATTCATACCCCAGATCCACACGCACCGAAAGTTTAAATGTTCGTTGATACCCATTGTCATATTCATGAGTCCGATTATCCGCTTCCGGTCGAGGAAGTATTGGCACGTGCCAAAGCAGCGGATGTTGGCGTGCTTATTTGCGTTGGGACGGGCGAAACGAGTTCGCGGGACGCCATTAATTTCGCTGAAAAAAATTCTGGCGTTTATGCTTCTGTTGGCGTGCATCCACATGATGCAAAAGAGGGGTATGACAAGATTCGAATACTTGCTGGTTCATCTGAAAAGGTGATTGCTATTGGTGAGATCGGGCTGGATTATTTTTATACAAATAGCCCAAAAGAACTACAGATTAAGGCTTTAAAAGACCAAATTCAGATCGCACTGGATTGCAATTTGCCAATTATTTTTCACGTTCGTGAAGCATTTGACGATTTTTGGCCAATCTTTGATAGTTTCAAAGGAATTTGTGGAGTGCTTCATAGCTTTACTGACTCAAAAGAAAACTTACAAAAGGCAATTGATAGGGGGCTATGGATCGGCGTAAATGGGATTAGCACCTTTACAAAAGATGAAACGCAAAAAGCAGTCTTTGATAGTATTCCAATTGGTCGGTTGCTGCTGGAAACCGATGCGCCGTTCTTGACGCCGAACCAGTTACGTGGTAAAGTAAACGAGCCAGCATTTGTGAAAAATATTGCTGAATATCACGCTGCGCGGCGCGGTATTCCAGTAAGAAAAATCGCTAAAGCAACGACCACGAATGCGCACGCGTTATTCGCACTCTAACACCAACACCATCAACAAATTACTTTAACTGAGAAAGCTATTCGTATGGACAACGGACAATTCCAAATCCCACAGCAAGAACTACTTGTAGGCCCGAAAACGATTCAAGAAATTGAGTCTGCTTTTGCGCCGGTGGATATTATGGAAATGGAAGAAATGTCTCCATATGAGGCAGTGAAGCGGAACGAACAAAACATCACAGCTTACCGCGAAAAATATATGGCAAATCACACCGAGGCTGATTTACCGAAGCGACTGGCGATTGATCTCGCTCGCTCAGTAGTCAAGTTTGTTGTGGAGAGATTATGAATTTATTTACTAAAAATTCAACTCGACAAAGTTTTGAAGACAAATTAGTCGAACTCGAAAGTAGTATTGGCGGTAATTTATTCAAAAAACCCGTCGGTGTTTCTAGCCAACGCTTTTGGTTTCACGAAGGCGACTGGTTCTACGAAACACACGACTCAGTTGGACCAATGGTTGCTCGGTACCAATTCCTAAATGGTCAGGCTCACAAGCTTGTCGATGGTAAACCAGTCGCGTTTGCCGAATCAGAAATCCATAATCTTCACAAAATGATTCAGTTATATCACGACCGGGTGTACAAAGAGCTATATGCTCCACAAACCGACCGCAGTCTTGCAGTCTAACTGGTATAATAGATACCAGTGAACGAACCTACGATTTATCTTGACCATGCGGCCGCAACGCCCATGGATCCTAAAGTGGTCGCAGCGATGCAGCCTTATTTTACCGACTCTTTTTATAACCCGTCGGCGCCATACGCGCCTGCGATTGCGGTACGACGTGAATATGAAGCTGCTAAGTCTTTATTGGCCCGATCAATTGGCGGCAAAGGAGACGAAATCATTATTACGGCCGGTGCAACGGAATCGGTTAACCTGGCTTTTACGAGCATTGGCGGCCACATAGTAACAGCAAACATAGAACACCACGCTGTCCTTGAGGCAGCCAAGCTGTTCGACCATACGCTCGTTGCAGCCGATATTCGTGGAATGGTATCAGCCGACAGTATTAAGGCAGCGATACGCCCCGACACTCGACTGATCAGTATTGCTCTTGCAAACAATGAACTAGGAACCATTCAGCCGCTGCGTGACATTGGGGAAATTGTTCGAAAAGAACGTGAAGCTCGACTGGCTCGTGGTGATCATACTCCAATTTATCTACATAGCGATGCCTCCCAAGGTGTTGGGCAACTTGACGTTAATACGGCCCGTTTGGGTGTCGATCTTTTAACGCTCAACGCTGCAAAAATTTACGGCCCAAAACAAGTTGGGCTTTTATGGTCGGCTTCGCACGTCGAACTGTCTCCACAAATTCGCGGCGGTGGCCAAGAGCGTGGTATTCGAAGTGGGACTGAAAATGTTGCCGGAACAATCGGTTTTGCCAAAGCCCTCGAGCTAGCAACTGGACACCGCAAATACGAATCAGATCGTTTGGCAAAGTTGCGTGATTGTTTAGAAAAAAAACTATCAGGTGCTTTTCCTGGTGCCGTCGTGTCTGGGCATCATAAACATCGATTAGCGGGACACCTGCATATGTCATTTCCGTGGCTTGACGCTGAACGAGTCTTATTCGCTCTCGAATCACGTAATGTTTTGGTCGCCACCGGTAGCGCTTGTGCCGCTAATAAAGGAACACGGTCGCATGTACTAACGGCTATCGGCCTTACCCCGGAAGTTGCTGACGGCAGTCTCCGCATGACTTTAGGCCATCTTTCGAACGAAGCGAATACTGTCGAGGCGGCTCAGATTATCATCGAAGAAATCCAGCGTGAATACGATCGGACGGCCAGATGATCAGATGGTTGATTAGTATTCCGATTGTTTTAATCGCTCTTATTATTGGGATTAGTTTTTATCTTCAGGCGAATGATTTTATCGGCTGCAGTGCTACCCCTTTAAGTGGGTCTAGCCAATGTGAAAAAGTTGACGCTATCGTCGTAGTGAGTGGTGGTGATACGAATGCTCGGACTGATGAGGGGATTCAGTTGCTAAAAAATGGCTGGGCTGATTCAATTATATTTTCTGGTGCAGCCCAAGATAAATCTGGGCCTAGTAACGCTGCCGCGATGCGTCTTCGTGCAGAGGCAGCGGGAATTTCTAAGCCATCTATCTACGTCGAGGAACAGGCTGCTACTACTGAAGAAAATGCTGTCAATACACACACGATTTTTACAAAAAATAATTTTAAGAAGGTTATTTTGGTGACATCCGGCTACCATCAGCGCCGATCGGCCTTAGAGTTTACCAAATCAAATCCTACAATCACTGTCTTGAATCATCCGGTCCTGACTGATAAAGATTGGTCACCATTTTGGTGGAGTACACCACGCGGCTGGTTGTTAGCGAGTGGAGAGCTGGCAAAGATTATTGCATTTTATGCCCACGGAGCAGCCTCATGACAAAAGTCTATGTTGGCATGAGTGGCGGCGTTGATTCCAGTTTAACCGCAGCGCTGTTAAAAGAGCAGGGCTACGAAGTGACCGGTGTGTATATGAAAAACTGGACCCAGGATCTACCTGGGATGAAGTGCCCGTGGGCGGATGACCTAGCGGATGCAAAACGAGTTGCGGTACAGCTTGGCATCGATTTCAAAGTTTTCGATTTTGAAAGTGAGTACAAACACAAAGTTGTCGATTATATGATTGAAGAATACAAACTGGGTCGAACACCAAACCCAGACGTTATGTGTAACCAAGAAGTAAAGTTTAAATTATTTTTAGAGACGGCACTAGAAGACGGCGCAGATATGATCGCAACTGGGCATTATGCCCGGGTCGAAAACGGCGTTTTGAAACAAGCGGTTGATACTAATAAAGATCAAACTTATTTCCTCTACCGTATTTCTGAAACGGCGCTTTTGAAAACACTTTTCCCGCTAGGTGATTACACCAAGCCAACGGTGCGCGACATGGCCAAAGCGCGTGGTTTATATACGGCTACTAAAAAAGACAGCCAAGGGATCTGTTTTGTAGGTCAAATTGGAATTCGTGAATTTTTGTCACAATATGTTGAACAGGTTGCAGGGTCAATTATCGATAAAAAAACAAACAAAATTCTCGGCCAGCACGATGGGGCAATTTTTTACACAATTGGACAACGCCACGGGCTTGATGTCGGTGGGGGCTTTCCGTATTACGTTGTGGGTAAGGACATGGCTAAAAATGAAGTCTATGTTACGACTGATTTAAACGACAACACGCTATGGCAACCAACTCTCCATTTAACGAGTGTGCACTGGATTAATAAAACGACAGCTGAAGGTACGGTCACCGTACGTGTTCGACACCGTGCAAAGCTATCAGAAGCAATGCTACACTACGAGGACAGCGGTGTTTCGCTGAATTTAACTGACCCCGAGCGGGCTGTCGCATCTGGGCAATCAGTTGTTATCTATGAGGGTGACATTTGTCTTGGAGGAGGGATTGTTGTCTAATTTTAGCACCATTTAAGTTTAAGAATATCCAAAATACCGCTCTTTTAAGACAGGCGGTATTTTTTTGAGCGATTGCCACAAGCGTCATGGTACGGTATAACTAAGCTATATGAAGAAGGTGTGGGCATCAAAAAAAGGCTTTACAATTATTGAACTTTTAGTGGTAATTGTTGTGATTGGGATATTATCTAGCATAACAATCGTTACCTATAGTGGTATTCAACAGCGTTCACGCGATTCTAGGCGTGATAGTGACACGACACAGATCAGAATAGCGATTGAAAAGTTTCACTCTGAAAATAGCATGTATCCTGCTTCCTGTGGAGACAATTTTGGCTGTCCGGTAAGTTCATTAACCGTCGAACTGGCACCATATTTAAAAGCTGTTCCGCATGATCCAAAAAATACAGTCGATACAATCGGGGACTACCAATATGTTCGCGGAGCTGTTACATTTGACTCATTTGCACTACTGGTAAGCTATGAAGCAAAACCGGTCTGCAAAACTGGATTGAATATCAATACTGTTTGGTGGGGTTCTTCTGTTCCTTCTTGCTAAATCTAGACGAGACACTATTAACTGGTATAATTAACAGGTATGAACGCACAAAACATTCGAAACTCGTATTTAGAGTTCTTTAAAGAACGTGGCCACGCAATTATCCCCCGCGCCAAGCTTGTACCCTATAACGATCCAACCACTTTATTCACTGGGAGTGGTATGCAACCGTTGTTACCGTACCTATTGGGTGAGACGCATCAGGCTGGTGTTCGATTAGCCAATAGCCAAACGTGTCTTCGCGCTCAGGATATTGAAGATGTCGGCGACAACCGTCACACAACATTTTTTGAAATGCTTGGCAACTGGAGTTTAGGAGATTACTTTAAGGAACAACAAATTCGTTGGTTTTTTGAATTCTTGGTTGACGTAGTTGGACTCGATCCACTCAAGATTTATGTCACGGCATTTATTGGCGATACGGCACACGGTATCCCCCGCGATGACGAAGCGGCTACTATTTGGCAAAAAATATTTGAAGAACGAGGTATTCAGGCTACGATTGTTGAGGTTGGTTCACAAGCCGATGGCGATGCCCGTGGCATAAAACCAGGCGAACGTATTTTCTTTTATGACGACGGTGAAAACTGGTGGTCGCGTGGTGGTGGTCTGGATAAAACACCGATCGGTGACCCATGCGGCCCTGATAGTGAAGTTTTTTATGACTTCGGTCCACAAAATCATGCCGAAGGGTATGGCCTAGCGCATCCTGCCAGTGACAGTGGTCAATTTATGGAAATTGGCAACCAGGTCTTTATGCAGTATCGACGCCTGGAAGATGGTTCATTTGAGCCGCTCGAAAAAAAGAATGTCGACTTTGGGGGTGGCCTTGAACGTATCGCAGCTGCTCAACTAGATAGCCCTGATGTCTTTAAGATTAGTCTTTTGTGGCCAATTATTGATCAATTACAGAAACTCAGTGGTAAAAAATACGAATCACATACCGAGAGTATGCGTGTGATTGCGGATCATCTGCGTGCGGCAACGTTCCTTGCAGTCGATGGCGTCAAACCTGCTAACAAAGAACAAGGCTACGTTATGCGACGGCTGCTTCGTCGAGCTATTCGATTTGCATTCGATCTTGGTATAGAGCAAAACTTCCTCGAAGTCATCGTTCCTGTCATCGCTGATATGTACGAAGACGATTATCCAGAAGTAAAAGCTCAGCGCGATGATGTGACTGCAACACTTGTAAAGGAAGAAAAAGTCTTCCGCCAAACGCTTCGAAAAGGTATTACCGAGTTAACAAAGCGCAAAGAAAACGGCCTGACTGGTGCTGAGGTCTTTACACTTTATGACACCTATGGATTTCCGGTCGAGCTTTCAACCGAAGAAGCCTTCAAGCAAGACATCGCATTATCTGATTCTTGGCGTGAAGAATTTGATTCCAAAATGAAAGAGCAACGTGAACGTTCTCAAACGGCCGCTAAAGGAACATTTAAGGGTGGACTCGGTGGGCAAACTGAAATTCACAAACAATATCATACCGCCACACATCTTATGTACGCGGCACTACGCAAAGTGCTTGGTGACCATGTGACGCAACACGGCAGTAATATTACCGAAGACCGACTTCGGTTTGACTTTAACCACGACGTCAAAATGACAGCTGAACAAATTACGCAGGTTGAATCACTTGTCAACGAATGGATTAAGGCTGACTTGCCGGTTACCTTTAAAGAATATCCAACCACTGAAGCTTTTGGTCTGGGTGCAATTGGTGCCTTTGGTGACAAGTACGGTGAGACCGTTAAGGTGTACAAAATGGGCGATGAACCACAGCGCGTTAGCTTCGAAATCTGTGGAGGACCTCACGTTGAACATACACTCGAACTCATTCAGCCAGGTGATAAGCTATTCAAAATTACAAAAGAAGAATCTTCAAGTGCGGGCATTCGTCGCATTAAAGCAGTTATTGTTTAACTTGTATGCGACTGAATCACTCCATTGAGAAGGTTGCCTTTCTATTCAGTCATTACAGCATAGTAACTTTTAAAAACGATATTATCGCGCCATAAGCGCCTTTGATATATAATGAAGTCCAATATGGTATTAAAAAGTTTCCGCAAAGCTCGCAGAAAAGCGCCAGATGATTACATCGTCGCACTTGATATAGGTACAGAATTCGTAAAAGCTTTAATTGCTAAACTTGACGGCGAAGAATTGCAAATTGTTGGTGTTGGCCGATCGCGCCAAGAAGTAAGTGACATGCATTCTGGTGCAATCGCGGATATTGCTGGTGTCGTTCGAAACTGCGAAGAAGCTTTAGCCGATGCCGAAGAACAAGCTGGTCTGCAGGCAAAACGGGTTGTGATTGGAATCGCCGGTGAACTTGTCAAAGGAGTGACGGATACAATTCGTTACCGACGTCCCCAGCCGGATCGCCCGCTAGATTCGTCTGAAATGGAATTTATTATTGAAAAAGTTCAAGAAAGAGCTCAAATTAAAGCGCAACGACAAATCGCTCTCGAGTCAGGAAATGAAGAAGTTGAAGTCAAGCTAGTGAACAGTGCGCTAGTAAGTATTCACATTGACGGTTATAAAGTCAGTAACCCAATTGGCTTTCAGGGCCGTGACGTTGCGGTCCAAATCTACACTGCTTTCGCACCGATGGTACACATTGGGGCACTAGAACGGGTAGCTGATGAACTTTCACTCGAATTATTGGCTGTTGCGGCCGAACCTTTTGCCGTTAGTCGTTCAGTCCTTGGCAACGATGCGAGTAGTAATTTCACGGCAATCTTGGCTGACGTTGGCGGGGGAACGACTGACATTGCGGTTGTAAACGATGGTGGTGTCGAAGGCACCAAGATGTTTGGTATCGGCGGGCGAAGCTTTACCCAAACTATCGCCAGTGAAATGGAACTTTCTTATAAAGATGCTGAAAAATTAAAGGTGAACATTGATCATAGTCAGATCAAGGCGAGTGTAGCCAAGGAAGTAAATGAAGCAATCGATAAAACACTCGAAGTATGGATCGCCGGTGTTGAACTTGCCCTGAGTGAGTTTGATTCAATCGATCATCTACCAAACCGTATCCTACTATGTGGTGGCGGATCAAGCCTTGAAAAATTAGTGACAGCCTTAGAATCGAGTGAGTGGCACAAAGATCTTCCATTTACAAAGAAGCCAACCGTGCATCATATCAACCCTTCAGAAGTAATCGGAGTCGTCGATACAACCAAGGATGTGACTGACCACACTTTTATTACCGCCATGGGTTTGCTGCGGGTCGGTTATGATACACTAATTGGGAGTGGAGAAGGTGATTCGATAAAAGAAAAACTTAATCGCCTTCTGAGAATCTAGTATGAATAAAGACGTAATTTACATTGATGTAGACGACGATGTGACCGCCATCATTGGCAAAATAAAAAAAGCCAAAGAAAAAATTGTCGCCGTTGTACCGCCTAAACGGACGGGAAATCTTCAAAGTGCAGTAAACCTGCGCCTACTTGATCGTATGGCTCGAGCCGATAAAAAACAGCTCGTCCTCATCACTAGTAACCAAGCTTTAATTGCACTGGCCGCCAATGCGTCCATTCCGGTTGCTAAAAACTTACAATCAAAACCCGAAATTGCCGAAATTGCAGCCATTATTGCTGACGATGAAGACGATATTATAGATGGTTCCGAACTATCAATCGGTGACCACGCTGGTAGTTTCAAGGTCAATGATGGAACTCGGTCACTTGCTCGTGATCCACGTAGTAGTGCCATGGAAGTAATTGATATCGATAACGACAGTAACGTTAGTGGACCGATTTCAGCAAGCAGCGCCGGTACCGGCTATGCTGCCCGTACAGCAGCCAAAAATAGCCGTGGTAAAGTGAAAATTCCTAACTTCAACAGCTTTCGCAAACGATTGTTCCTTGGCATAGGTGGTGGAGTAGTCCTGATTGCACTACTGGTGTGGATGTTTGTATTCGCGCCAGCTGCAACTGTAATTGTCACTGCGAGTTCGACAGCTGCCCCAGTCAGTTCAACCGTCAAACTCGGCGGAACTGCTGCAACCGATTTCAAGGCTGGCATCGTTAAATCCGTTGCGCAGCAAGAAAAAAAGGATGTCAGTATTGATTTTGACGCGACAGGCACAAAAGACCTGGGAACCCCAGCGACTGGAACAGTAAAGTTCTCGACATATCTAGTTGCATCACTGGGAACTATTCCTGCTGGCACAAAGCTCACAGCAATCTCGGGAGTTATATTTACGACTGACAACGCCGTGACTTTGACGACAGCAAACGCGATAATTGGCGTACAAACTAGTATTACTGCTGTAGATAACGGCACTAATTATAACGGTGCCAGTGGCGCTGTGTCGGGCGCTCCATCAGGAGTGACGGCTACAATTGTTGGATCAACTGGTGGTGGTACCAGCAAAATTGCTAAGGTTGTATCGTCCGATGATATCGAGCGTGCCAAAGGTTTGTTAATAGGTCAACCGGCTGACGCTGAAAAAAAGTTATTGACTGCAAAATTTACGGCTGATGAAAAAGTTATTGACAGCAGCTTTACGATTGACCGGGCTGACCCAATTTCTGTTCCAGCGCTGAATACCGAAGCTACGTCTGGTAAAGCCAAGTTAACAATCTCGACAACCTATACTATATACGCTTTTACAAAAGCTGATCTCGATAGTTATCTTAATAGCAGTTTGCAACAACAAATGAAGAATGCGGCTGGCCAAAAGATTTATGATACTGGGATCGACAAAGTTGGTTTAAGTAATTTCAAAAAAGAAGGTGATACGATGTCTGTCGCTGTTACCGCTACAGGCCAGATTGGTCCAAAAATTGACGAAGCGGCTATTAAACAACAAGTTAAAGGCAAGATCTATGGCGAAGTTCAGGCCGCGCTACAATCTATAGATGGTATTAAAAACGTCGATGTTAAGTTTTCCTACTTCTGGGTCCGGACTGTTCCGAACGATACAAATAAAATTCATATTGAATTTAAACTAGAGAATAATTAGGCTATGAGCGGTACGTCGCTTGTTTGTTTGGACGTCGGCGAGAAAAGGATTGGCGTCGCAGTTGCTGATAGTACTATTAAAATTGCAATCGCTTTCGACACCTTAATTGTCGATGGGACTGAACTACAAAAAATTGCTGAAATTGTTATTCGTGAAGGCGCCGAAACAATTATTGTAGGCTATCCTCGTAATCAGCGGGGTGAAGTGACTGCCCAGACAAATTACGTTGAGTTGTTTGCTAAAAATTTAGAAACTATTGTTGATCACATTGTATTTCAGGATGAATCACTAACCAGTGTTATGGCCGAACAACGATTGGTGGCGATGAAGAAGCCATATACCAAGGGTGACATCGACGCTCAAGCGGCTGCAATTATTCTCGAAGATTATATGGAAACCCATTAATGGAGCATCAACCAGAACAAACAATGACTCCACAGCCGATTACCAACACAACAACTGGGTTGAGTGTAAAAAAGTTTTCTCGACGTAAAAAAATCGTATTATTCTCTGGCCTGGGTATACTACTTTTGTTTGTTCTGACTGTAGTCGGGGTGGCTATCTGGTACACTATTCAGCTATCACCAGTCGATTCCAAAAAGGCTGATCTTGTGAAGGTAACGATTGCCTCTGGTTCATCACCAACAATGATTGCGGGCCTTTTAAAGCAAAAGGGTATTATACGCGACACTTCTGCTTTTTCGATCTACACACGCCTCACAAAGACGCAGAATAGCCTTCAAGCTGGTACCTATCGACTTTCACCGGCAGAATCAACACCTGAAGTTGTTAAACATTTAACAAATGGAACAGTTGATACCTTTAAATTAACGTTTTTACCCGGCGCGACGTTGGCTCAAAACAAAGCCGTGCTCGTGAAGGCTGGATACACACCAGACGAGATTAACGCAGCCCTGATTGCCAGTTATGATTCACCATTGTTTGACGGTAAGCCTGCCTCGAGCGATCTTGAGGGGTACATATATGGTGAAACCTATAATTTTGGTAGCGGTGCAACTGTCAAAGACATTGTGACAGAAGTTTTCAGGGTATATGCCCAAGTTATAAAAGATAACAGTCTAACGGCCAAGTTCAAATTGCGGGGTTTAAGCCTGTATCAGGGGATTACATTAGCATCAATCGTCCAGCGTGAATCTATAAAAGGCGACGAACCACAGATCGCCCAAGTCTTTTATAGCCGACTCGCAATGAACATGCCACTTGGTTCAGATGTGACGTATCAATATATTGCCGATAAAACCGGGGTGGCACGCGATCCGAACCTTAATTCGCCATACAATACTCGTAGGTTTGCTGGATTACCCCCCGGCCCGATTGCAGTTCCCGGTAAAACCTCTCTGCTAGCAGCCGCAACACCCGCCTCAGGTGATTACCTTTTTTTCCTGAGCGGAGATGATGATATCACCTATTATGCCCGGACTTTAAGTCAGCATGAAGCCAATATTGCAGCTCACTGTAAAGTCAAGTGCAGCATCCTTTAACAGGGGTGGCTAACAAGTAAAAAACATTAACGAGATTGACCAATAGCGATTATTTTGATACAATTTGTAAAGCACATTGCGTGATACTGTCTACTAGTGATAAATGAATGACCTTCAAATAAACACAAGCGAGTGGGAAGTACAGGACATGAATGAGCCTACCAAAATTGTCGTACGGGTATCGAAAACTCATAAATAATATAATTAATCGGTCGACATGTACCCTTTTCCTCTTTGGGGGAAGTAAGACTTAGTAAGGTAGACGCCCTTTTAGTAATAAGAGCGGCAGGAGAACGACAATTCGTAATCGAATCACTGGCGGGATAGTGCATCAAGGATCAATTGCAGCTCAAAAGCCGCACATAGGTATCCAACCCCGCACAGCTAAGGCCAAAGGCCGTATTAAATCATCAACCATTGCCGTTTACGCGAGTATCTTTATACTAGTCGTCGTACTAATCTCTATCGGCTACCGTGCACCTCAGCAGGTGTCTGGTGTCGCCAATGCAGCCGCCTTATCAACAACTCCTCCCGCTGATCCCGCCAAGAAAGCCGTCAACACGGTTGTGGCTTCGAATATTGCAGCCAGCGTCGCAACTGCGACCAATCTGTCAGTTGCACCGGCTGTATCCAGCTTGGCAATTTCAGCCCAAATCGAAAGTGAACTCCCAAGTTCTAATGATTCTTCGATCTCAAAGCCACAAATCATTCAGGTGTCGACTGCTACGCGGAACATCAGTAGCTATACTGTTGCTGCTGGTGACACAATTGATATGATCGCAACAAAATACCACCTTACGAAAGACACGATCAAGTTTGCTAATAACTTGACAAGTGATAATTTGACCGTTGGTAAAGTACTCGATATTTTACCCCGTGACGGTATTGTTTATACTGTAAAATCTGGTGATACATTAGCATCCATTGCTGCCAAGTACAAAGCCGACCTGTCGGTAATTACTACCTATAATGATCTCGAAATTAGTGGCGTCACGTCTGGCTTAAAGCTCATCATTCCAAACGGTGAACTTCCTACGACAGAACGCCCTGGTTACGTTGCACCGGTAGCATACAGCGCACCTTTTTCTGGAGGAGGTTCGAACTCTGGCTACCGCGCCGGATCAGTTGGCAACCGTTACGCCTTCGGTAACTGTACTTGGTATGTGTACGAACGACGCGCTGCTATGGGTATGCCGGTTGGAAGTTTCTGGGGTAACGGTGGCTCATGGGGGTACAGTGGTGCCGCTGCCGGTTACCGTGTCGACAATACTCCAGCCTATGGTGCAGTTCTTGTCCAAAGTGGTAACCCTGGACACGTTGCCGTCGTTGAAAGCGTCGCAGCTGACGGAACTGTCGTTGTGAGCGAGATGAATAACTCTGCTTACGGTGGATTTAATATCATCAATAATCGCACGATTAGCGCCGGTCAAGCCGCTAGCTACAAGTACGTTCATTAGACGAAAAACACAAAAAACACACCGCCCCTGTTAATTCAGGGGCGGTTTTGATATAATAGACCATATGTTTGTTGATACCGCCAAAGTATTTGTCCAAGCGGGACGCGGCGGTAATGGTGCCGTTTCTTTTCGACGCGAAATCTATATCGACATGGGTGGTCCTGATGGCGGTGATGGTGGCTGTGGTGGGGACGTTATCTTTGTGGCTGATGGTGGATTGAATACACTTATTGATTTTCGCTACAAGCCAGAACTTAAAGGTCAGCCCGGCCAAGCTGGATCAAAACGCGACCGACATGGTCGTTCGGGCGAGGCCTTAGCTATTCGAGTTCCTGTAGGAACTTTGGTAAAACGCGAGGGTGTAATTATTGCTGACTTTACGCACGATGGGCAGCAAGAAGTCATTGCCAAGGGTGGTGACGGTGGTTATGGAAATGCCCACTTTAAATCTTCTGTTCGTCAAGCACCGCGGATCGCTGAAAACGGCGAAGACGGTGAAATCTTTGAAGCACAACTTGAACTAAAACTTTTAGCTGACGTTGGGTTGGTTGGTTTTCCTAATGCTGGCAAATCAACTTTTCTTAGTGTTGTCTCGAATGCCCGTCCCGAAATTGCTGATTACGCCTTTACGACCTTAACCCCAAACCTTGGCGTAGCTGATATTGATGATGGCAGTCTTTTGATTGCTGATATCCCAGGTTTAATTGAAGGCGCTAGTGAAGGCAAGGGTCTTGGAGATGCTTTTCTTCGTCACGTCGAACGCACAGCTGTACTATTGCATCTTATTGACGCCTACACTGATGATGTGGCTAAGGCTTATGAAATTATTCGCAATGAGCTGGCTTCTTACAACGAAGTTTTACTCAGCCGTCCTGAAATTATCGCCTTAACAAAAATTGAGGGACTCGATGCTGACATTGTTCAGATGCAAATCGATGCCTTAAAAGAAGTTGCACCTGAAACACCTATTTTTGCAATCTCATCACCAGCACACACCGGCTTAAAAGAAGTATTGCGGGCTCTCCGAAAAGAAGTCGTCCAAGCCCGTGAAGCAGAGGTTATTGAAGAAGTGTCTGAAGGCCTACCGGTCATTTCGCTTGGTACCGAACAAGAAGCCATGTCGTGGCACATTAAGAAAATTAAAGAAGACGAACAAGAAGTTTTCTTTGTGACTGGAACGAAAATTGAAAAGTTTGCTCGTCGCACTCGATTTGAAAGCCATGAAGGCGTAGCCCGCTTACGTGACATTATGAAAAAAATGGGTATTTCGCATGCGTTAAACCGAGCAGGTGCTGAAGGGGATAGTGTTATCCGAATTGGTATTAACACATTTACGCTTCATGAACAGCGCGACGACTAGCTCGATTCGCTTGTTTTACTTGACTTATTCCTAGAAAGTGCTATTATTATTGTAAGGTTGGATCGTCCCGACCCAGTGGTATGCTTCGCGCAACCGCCCGTGGCGTGACAATTCAAGCAGTGATTCCCCCCAATCACACTTGTTCACCGATTTATCGGATTGTCACCCACGGCCCCACCCTTTACTTCTTGCATTAACATGAAACCAATATGATTCAAACACCCTTAAGAGGTGTTTTTTTGTTATGCTATAGGTATGGCACAAACTTTTTTCTTTTATGACCTTGAAACATCTGGGCTGAGCGCCCGCGATGACCGTATCATGCAATTTGCCGGCATTCGTACAACGCTT
>JAYVYE010000044.1:0-1784 GCA_043784545.1 Candidatus Microsaccharimonas sp. | reverse complement strand
CAGCTTTAACAAGTATCTGAAGTTCATCATGGACAAAGGCCACAAAGCGATAGTCTTCACCATAGATTAAGCCTGAAGCTTCTAGGTCCTTACGAACCTTGACCACCCAACGCTTGCAGATGATTGCTCCACAGGACTGTAGAAGGCTGTTCAAGGCCGCATGGGCCTTACGTACAGGCACCTTGCGTCCATCAATGCCATTGAGGTAGCCCTTCTTACAGGACATCTCCACAATAGCTCTGAGGGCCGTTAGGCCTGGTGTCTTGAGGAGGAACCTATCAATCAGTTCTCTGCCCTGCTTGAAGCCCTTACCTACAATCGCACCAATCTTTGCTGGACCTGCTCCATAGAGGAAGGCATAGATGAAGGTCTTGGTAGTAACACGAGTAGGAAGGCCAGCAGCTAACTGGTTAGCGGTGTGAACATCACCTGTAGTTACAAGAGCAGCATAGGCTCCATTGTCCAGAGCTCCAAGGTAGTGAGCTAGGCATCGAAGCTCTAGGCCGGACATATCAGAGCCTAGGAGGACATAGCCAGGAGGAGCATTACCAAAGAGAGCCCTGCACTCAACGCCAAAACCACCTGCAATACCCAGCAGAGGTTGCTCTTTATCGTCCGTGGATATTGCTGGTACCTGTCCAATATTAGGGCTAGAGTGACTGCAACGACTAGTAACAGCGCCCATAGTGTTGTACCTGGCATGAATAACTCCATCTCTACAGTGTTGCATCCAGTTCTCTTCACCCTCAGCTAACTGAGAGAGCGTCTTACAAACCTTAAAGTAGTCAGCAAGACGTTGGGCCTCTGGGTACTTAAGGCCCCTTAGTATCTCATCATTGATCTCAGGCTTACCCGTAGGTGTCCTATCAACAGGCTTCCACCCATACTTATCAATGAGACACTTACTAATGTGATCACGGCTACCAGGGTTGAAGACATTTGTTTTGTAAACAATAACCTCATCACCCTTTAGGCGACCTAGCTTCTTGTTTTGAACCTTAGCAATAAACCTCTTAACCTCAGTTCTCCAATCAGGGAATAGTCCGATTAATGAACGCTTAATCTCATCCCTCATTTGAACAAGAGTAGCTTGAAGTTCAGCAGCCTTGCTTAGGTCAAATGGAATACCATCTCTCTCCATCTGTGCAGTTATCTTAGCAATCTCATGCTCAAGCTGAACAGCAGAAGAAGCATATTTTGAGGGGTTCAAGTAAGACCACAGTTTATGTGTGGTCTCAATATCCTGTTCCCCATAGCTTTGCATTGCAGGGGACCATCTCTCGAAGTCTCCTGAGTAGTCTTGTTTGTGTTCCCCAATGCGTATGCCCCAAGCCTTGAGGGAGTGGGAGCCAAATAAGGATTTACCGTTACTATCTTTGAAGGTATCTCTGTTTAGCCCCCCAAGTCTAAAGCCTTCACTATCCTCACTCTTGATGTCAGGGTGGATCAGACGAGCCTCTACTAAGGTGTCTGTGTCTACCCCGCCCATGACGAGCTTAGGGTAAAGCTTCTTAAGTACCTGAAGGTCATAGGCCAAGGTATTGTGGCCTATTCGCTCCTCTGCTGATGCTAGGATTTGAAGGCCCTCCCCAATAGACATATTGCTTGGAGGGTATTCATTGTTTCCTGTATGGAGAGAGTATACCATAGAGGTGTCAACATCCTTCATTAGGAGTGAGTGAATTTTAGCGCTTCTATGCCAATTCAGTGCGCCAGTTGCTGCACGCCGAGATTGAAAAACACCTGCGTTCAGAGTCCGGCGAACTGACCGCGACTTTCTCGGT
>JAYVYE010000043.1:0-21201 GCA_043784545.1 Candidatus Microsaccharimonas sp. | reverse complement strand
GGTCGAATACCCTGGTAAAACAAGTCAGTTTCAAGAAAGATTTGTCCATCAGTAATCGAAATTACGTTGGTTGGAATGTAGGCGCTAATGTCACCGGCTTGAGTTTCAATGATTGGAAGAGCTGTCAAAGATCCACCACCAAGGGCATCAGATAATTTAGCTGACCGTTCCAACAAGCGGGAGTGTAGGTAAAAAACATCACCTGGGTACGCTTCTCGTCCTGGCGGACGGCGAAGTAGCAGGGACATTTGGCGGTAAGCAACGGCGTGCTTGGTTAAATCATCATAGATCATCAAGGCATGTTGAGAATTATCGCGGAAATACTCGCCCATAGCAGTTCCAGCGTATGGTGCGAGGTACAAAAGCGAGGCTGGATCGGACGGACTGGTCGCAACAATAATAGTTTGCTCCATAACGCCCTCTTGTTTTAGTCGATCAACCAAACGAGCAATTTTTGAAAACTTTTGACCGATGGCAACGTAGACGTTAACCACGCCGGTGTTTTGCTTGGCTTGGTTAATCATCGTGTCGATAGCCAGGGCAGTTTTACCAGTTTGGCGATCACCAATAATCAATTCACGCTGACCACGACCGATAGGGAACATAGCGTCGATTGACATAATGCCAGTCATTAATGGTTCATGAACAGACTTTCGTCCCATCACACCGATTGCTTCGCGCTCCACAACGCCTGTGAGCTTGGCTTTAATTGCAGGACCACCATCGATCGCTTTTCCGAGAGGATTTACGACGCGGCCTAGTAGTTCAGGGCCAACCGGGACCTCCAAAACAGTTCCTTTCAAGCGAACCGTCTGACCAGCTTTAACTTCGGCGTCATCACCCAGTAGGACTGCACCGATTTCATCTTCTAATAGGTTTAAAGCAAATGCTTCGACAATACCACCTGGTGTTTCAATTTTAAGGACTTCGTTGTAGCCCGCACTGCGCAGACCGTGAATCCAGGCCACGCCATCACCAACACGGACTATAACGCCCACTTCGTCAAGCTTTTTGTTTGACTCCAGGCCT
This sequence comes from Candidatus Microsaccharimonas sp., assembly GCA_043784545.1. GTDB lineage: Bacteria > Patescibacteriota > Saccharimonadia > Saccharimonadales > Saccharimonadaceae > Microsaccharimonas. The sequence continues at coordinate 20,172 of JAYVYE010000043.1, read as the reverse complement.
TCGATGGCTGCCCGTAAGTCTTTTGATAGATCTGCAATTGATAGTTCACTCATAAATATATTCCTTCTAAACTTTCTTGAAGCTGGTCTTTAATACGGTCAGTTGGTGGGCAATTGTCTGGTTGATTTCATAGCCTGGTAGGCTAATTTTGACACCACCGATGACACTTGGGCTAATCATTGATGATAACGAAACGTGGTTTGCTTTAATCTTAGTTTTTACAAATGCCTCGATCGCTTTTTTCGTTTCGCTGGTCAGGTCAAAGGCAGAAGTCACAACAGCGCTGACGTGACCTTTTTCCGACATATAAAATTCAATATCACGGACAATAAGCCCAAGTTCGTCTGTCCGTCGGGATTCCACAAGGTAGCCAGCCAACTGTGAAATTAGAGCTGCTTGACCAGTTCCATTCAATAATTCAGTCGCGACGTACTCGGCGATACGGCGGCGTGACAGACGACCAGCCATTACTTACTTGCCTTAACAGCCGAAGCAATCAGTTCGCTATCGGTTTTTTTATCAAGCTTGATGCCGATAATTTTTTCGGTGGCTAGACCTACTAGATCTAGCGTGTCGTTATAGAGCATTTTTCGGGCATTTTCAATATCTTTTCCAAGTTGATCTCGGGCATCGGCTACGATTCGTTCAGCTATTTTTTGAGCCTTTTTTTCACTAGAAGTCAGCATTTCGGACGATTCAAGTTTGGCAGTACTAACGATTTCTGTTGCTTGTTTGCGAGCTTCATCAAGCAGGGCAATAACTTGTTCCTGGTTGGCTTCGGCCGCTTTTTGGGCTTTGGCAGCAGCTTCCGCTGCGACTTGAATATTTTTTTGTCGGTCATCAACTGACTTCATAAGCCAAGGGTATACAAAGCGACCCAGCACATAAACTAGAATAAAAAAGGCAATGATCTGCAGAATTAGCAGACGCCAATCAATACCAAGGGCGGTAAATAAATCGCTCTTGGCACCGGTCGTTTCAGCGGCTAATTGGTTTATAAAAGTCATCTATTTCCTATAATCCTTAAATGAATTTTGCAATGATGGCGACAATGATACCGATGATTGCCAGTGAGTCAGCGAAGACAATCGCCGTAATCATCAGAGTCCGGATGTCGCTTAATTTTTCTGGGTTTCGGCCGAAAGCGTTTAATGCTCCGGCGCCAATGAATCCAATACCAAGGGCAGCACCAAGTGCCGGTAATCCATAGGTAAGTCCAAATGCTAATGCGTCCATAATTATTTCTCCTTTATTTCTTGTTTGATTATATCATTCATACTTTGTTATCCCTGCCTCACTGCCCTTACAGGTTTAAGGTGCGCGGGTGCATGAGCAGGTGAGGGGCCGTGAGATGCTACGGCAAGTGATGTAAAAATCAACGTCAGAACGAAGAAGACGTAAGCTTGAATAAAACCAATAAACAATTCAAAGGCCATAAAGGCAGGCAGAACGGCGGCAGCGAAATAACTTGTCAAAACCGCAATAACGATCAACAAAACCTCGCCAGCAAAGGCGTTACCGAACAAACGAAGCGCTAGAGCGGTACCACGAGATAACTCTCCAATGAGCTCCAAAAAGCCCTCAAATGAACCGACGAAATCTTTGAATGGGTTGCGAAAGTAGCGACCAGCATTTCCCATAATACCCAGGTGACGAACAGCATACAACTGAACGGTCACAACCGTTGTAATGGCTAGCCCTAACGTAAAGTTCAAATCAGCCGTCATACTACGGAGGATTGGCACGCCGTTGTACTTTATTGAATCAAGACCCGGAATGACACTTAACCAGTAATTAATAAGTACAAAGAAAAAGATGGTAATCGCTAGTGGCGCGATTCGGCGTCCCATTTTTTTATCTGGAATAATATCATCAACCGATTTCAAAAGTCCTTCGAAAACCCACTGAACTAATCCAACGAATCGATTATATTTGCCCCGTTTGACACGTCCAGCAACATAAAAAAGAATAATCATTGTAATAATTAACCCAGCTAGGCCAGTAACCATAGCATTTGTAACGGGTAATCCGTACAACGTAAATAGCTTCTCGGAAGAGATCGAGATGTGGAAGTCGAGCGCGGCAAAGTTTGTTCCCGGATTCATCGAAACGGTTTCCTTATGTGTATTAGTTGGCGTGAAATTAGTACGATACTCAAAATTGTCCCCAGGAGTAAGCAACTTATGACGCCAATTGGTGCGATGTTGAACAGCTTGTCTAATCCGATACCAGCAAACGTTCCTCCGAGCGTCGGGACAAATGCCCTCCAGGTGGTATCGAGTGCTGTGACAAATAGTACGATTGGTGCCGAAAAAGGCTGTCTCGTCCGACTTGGAATTTGAGAAGTTTTGTTTTCGGAAAGTCTGGGCGACTGAGGCATTACATTGTACATTTTAACAGAGGGAACGGTGCTTGTACAGTCTCGCTCTAATTGGTTAAGATGTAGAACGGATTTTTTGTCTTCAAGTCGGCACTTGCATAGCCCGCACTTGATCCCAGCAACGAAAACGTCATATAAATAACGTTTGGTCCACCTGGTATGCCACAGCGGGTATCAGCGAGTGTCCATACACTTAAGTTTAGTGGTTGTGAGCAGCCATTACCCGTATAGTTGATCGAATTCATAACCGGGGTCGTGCCGTCACTTCCAAAGTAATTAAAACTAACGTGATTCCCGCCCTTGGGGGTTTGATTAGGCGAGGTCATAGCAGTATAGAAATCGGCGCCGAGTGCCATATTGGATGCTTTATCGACACGTACTAGGGGTGAAGTAGCAACGCCGGTAGAACCGAGCGTAAGTTCGCCGGTAACTCCATTGTAGACGGCTGAGCCGGATAAAGACCATTGAGCAAAGCTCATTGGAGTATTTACGCCACGCGGGGCAATAGCGGTATTAACGTTCACTACATTGAATGTTCCGCTCGAAAAAAATGTATGGGTCGTAAATCCTGCAATTGTAGTGGTTGATATTGTCCCACCAGTAGCGGTCAATGAGCCTGTAGGGTAGGTGATAACAACGATTCCCGAACCACCATTGCCTCCATAGTTATTAGAGTTATAGTGCGAGCCGCCACCGCCACCGCCACCGGTATTTGCGCCAGCATTTCCACCCGGCGTATTCGTCTGCGAAACAGTTGTTCCACCTCCGCCAGCAGAACCAGTGTTAATTCCAGAGCCACCAGTTGTAGTGCCGACCGCGCCGCCACCACCGCCGCCGTTGCCACCATTTCCTCCGATACTAGTATAGCCTGAGCCACCGCCACCACCACCGAAATAATAACTTGTTCCTAGGATAGTACTTGTGACACCCACGCCACCAGTAGCGGGGTTAGTCGAGCCTCCGCCGCCGGCACCGCCGCCACCAGTAGGGTAGTAACTACCTGCACTAATTGCGCTGCCGTTCCCCTGGCTAATAATAGGGGCTGCTCGGGATAGCTGGACTGCTCCCGCGCTTCCTCCTGCCGATGCACCGCCACCTGGTGGTGAAGCATTGTTACTATATTCAGAACCACCACCACCACCACCATAGGCGCGTACTGTTGAAAAGCTTGAATTACCACCGTTGACACCTCTGGCCGAACCAATCCCTGCGGCTGCACCGGAACCGCCACTACCGACAACAATGGGATACGCCCCAGGCGAGATAGTGAAGGCGGTCCGTTCGACAACACCAGCGCCGCCACCACCGCCGCCCATGTCAGAGCCGCCGCCGCCGCCGCCGCCAACAGCCAGAGTACGAACGTTTGTCGTAGGTAAATACGCAGGGTTTGGTAAAAAGGTTGCATCATATGAATATGGTTCCGCGGCAGTTGTTGACCAGGCGATCGTTGAGTCCCAGCCAGTATCACTTCTAGAAAGTACGGTACCGTCGCTAGTATTTGTTGCCGCAAAAAGCAAACCTGCAGGATTTCCACCTGTGCCGGGGCCATTAAACAACCGAACCCCAAAAGTGTGCGTACCTGGTTGAATCGTAATCTGTATGCTAACAATTCCAGATGCAAATGGAGGGGCCATGATTTGTTGTCCATCCAAATATACGCCACACTGATCGTCACAGTACACTGTTACTCGAACATTTGTAGCACTCGCGAGGGTGAAGGGTTGGGTATTTCTAAACCAAGCATATGAGGAGCCCGGTTGTCCTCCACCAGCTACTGTATAGTTTGTCGTCAACCACATCGCCACGGTATCACCCGAAAGACTCGACCAATTTGTAGGCGTACCGCCCCAAGGAAGGGCAGTATTGTTCCATACACCAAGCACATTTGTTGGTTCCCACATACCTGGCGTTTCGGCATAATTTGTTTCTGAGAAGTGTTTCGAAGCACCCGTCTCAACCCGCCAACTAGTATCCGACACCACAAGTGGCACAGTGTTGCCTTGTAGACTTAGCGATGCCGTAAAGTTTGCGTTATTTCCAATTACCGTGGCATTTGTTAGTCGTACAACCAAGACATGGCAGCCTGGTGTTAGTGTAGTGGTGGTTGTGCTTAATGATCCCGTAGCCGTCGATACATACTGAGAATCAATATATGTATCACCAATATTTTGAGCGCTTGTGGTTAAAATATTTAATTCATACGTGCCACTACGACTGACATTAAAATCTTTTCGAAAAAATATTTGACCAGCATTCAAAGGCCCATCTGCTAAAGCGATCGTTTGCGCTGAAGATGCCGAACTTAAAGAATATTGGGTAGCTGTTTTGACCACTCCAGACCACCCACGAGCCGCAGTTGCATTGCCAGAACAAAGATCCGGTACGACGGCAGACTGCGTACTTGGTTGGGTGTAGGTGCGCCAGATAGACCCGTTGGAGGTTCGAACCACATTTACGTAACCACTATTTGGGATTGTCAAGGCGCGACCATTACTGTCCAAGGTGGGGAGGGGAACACTGAATGAACTACGTATGTTACCGTTTACCGTGACGGAACAACGCGGATCACTTGGGCAGCTCGCTGCGCCTAATGAGTTCACGACAAATGTACCCGACCCTGTAAACTTATAAATCATATTTCCGCCCGAGGTCGAAGTAGTATATGTTCCACTTGCGCTGGTTGACATACCACTATTTACAGGATAGGAAATAATAACAATACCAGAGCCACCAGCACCGCCGTTACCCGATGCATAGCTCCATCCACCGCCACCGCCACCACCCGTGTTGGCTGTTGCATTACTGCCAATGTCAGCACCGTTGCCACCACCGCCGATGCCGCCTATACCACCATTCGCACCGCCACCGCCAGGACCATAATAGACCGTCGAACCGCTAATATTATATTGAGCACCGGGGCCACCATTACCACCGAGGTTTGCTGCTGCGCCAGACAGACCAACGCCGGCAGAACCACCGCCGCCAGATGAACCGCCCGAGCTTATCGAACCGCCTGCGTTACCCTGCCCGGCAGTACCAGTTCCTGGCGCAAGTGAGTTCCAATAGTTTTCGCCACCGCCCCCGGAACCACCACTCAGGCCAGCTGCACCAGAGGGTGCTCCCGAAGAATAGGCTCCGCCGCCACCGCCAATGGCAACTGAACCGTTGAAAGATGAATTTCCGCCACTGATTCCGAGTGCTTGATTACCTGGGATTGCTCCGCCAGCGCCGACAACAATTGAGTATGAGCTCGCCGTGACAGCACTTGAGTTAATGGACAGAACGCCTCCCGCACCGCCACCACCACCAGTTGAACCACCGCCAGAACCACCGCCGGCGACAACCAAAGCCTTGACGGATGGACTTAAGATCTGATTACCCGAACAGTCACTCGAAGGAGTCAGTGGTTTCGCATTCGTCCAGAGTGGGACATTTCCGTTAACCGCCAAACATGCTTTAGCATAGGCAACACCGGCTTCGCCAGCAATTTTGGCCAGCTGGGCATAATATTGATTTTTTAGGGTCGTACGAACCGCCACGGTTGCTGTCACCGAGACTGCCAATATAGTCAGCATGACGATAGAAGCTATCAAAACAGTAGGGAGTGCAAACGCCCGTGATGTTGTATATCGCTTTAATATGCTCATATATATGCTAACCCTATAAAAACTCTTGTGATTATTGTAGCATAAGCAGATAGCCCAAGTTGTATTTACTTGGCAACGTAATTACTGTACAATGTATAGTGAAGTAAAGAGGAAACACTCATGTCAAACACAACAAGCCCACAGATCACTATTTACCGCACTAGCTGGTGCGCCTTTTGCCACACTGAAATGCAGTGGCTTGATAAACTTGGTATCGCCTATACCGCTAAAGACATCGAAGCCGACCCAGCCGCCAACGAAGAGCTAATGACCAAGCTTAACGGTGACTTCCGCGGCGTACCCGTTACAGATGTCGCTGGCGATCTTATTCTTGGATTCGACCGTCCAAAGATCCAAGATGCGATCAAAGCACACGGCATCCAACCTGTCGCTACTTAATCTAGTTCGTAAATCTCACGAAAACTAAATACATCCCGACTAGAGGGGTGTATTTTTTACGTTTCGAAAAGTAATTACTTGAATTAAGCCGAGTATAGGGTTTTAATGAATAACACTATGAATCGCTCCGAGGGATCTGGCAATGTTATTTTTGTTTCTGCTGAGGAATTTGCTGCGGGGCCACGTCACCACAACACTCAAGAAAAATTAAGTCGACTCGCAATTGCATCGATTTTTGATATACCAACAATTGTCGAATCAATCGCACCCGTGCTATTACTCCCCACAGCCTTGGCTGAACGCGTACCACCTATGGATGAGGTTTTGGAACTTCTGGTCGAAACTGGAATTGTCTCAGGCATTATCGAGCAGCTAGAACTTACGCAGTGCAATGACGAAGCCATAGAAGTGAAGCGAGCATGCCGCGAATTACTCGCACTGAAATACGCAGCTACTGACATCAGAGATTTCGTAATCGAATATGTTGAAACTATCGATCCATTGCTTGCAGAGAAAGCCTGGATGGCCGTGAATATTAACCTGGCTCGATTACAAACAGTAGATATTGAAGTCTTCGCATCGAAATGACACGGCGACTACGGTATACTTTAAGCAATGGTTCAAAAAACACTTATCCTCATTCACGGCTTTCGAGGCACGCACCACGGACTGTCATTAATTGCCGACCATTTGAAAAATGTCACAACAATCATGCCTGACCTGCCTGGGTTCGGCGAGGGCGACAGACTTAAAACGTATGACCTCGATTCGTATGTCGAATGGTTAAGGCATTTTATTGATACTCAAAATCTGAAAAATCCACCTGCCTTATTAGGCCATTCGTTTGGCAGCGTCATTTGCGCCGCTTATGCCAAGAAGTATCCCAAAACAATCGATAGATTAATTCTCGTAAACCCGATTGGCGCGCCTGCGCTGGAAGGGCCGAAAGCTGTCATGAGTCAGTTAGCTGTTTTTTATTACTGGGTAGGAACGAAGTTACCAAGTAGCTTTGCCAAAAAATGGTTGGCTTCTCACCCGATCGTAATGGTTATGAGCGTGACGCTCGCTAAAACCAAAGACAAAAAACTACGCGCCTTTATTCACGATCAGCACCGACAGTATTTTAGTCTTTTTCATAGCGCCAGATCAGTAGCTGAGGGTTTCAAAACTTCCGTGACGAATAATGTTCGTGATTTTGCCCCTGATATTGAAACATCGACGCTTCTTATTGTCGGTGCGCAAGACGATATCACGCCTTTAGAAAAACAAAAAGAGCTTCAAAAACTCTTTCCCCATGCTCGACTGGAACTAATTAAAAACGTCGGGCACTTAACCCACTATGAAACCCCTGACCAAGTCGCCGCCTTCGTTCAGGCGTTTATCAAGCCAGTATAAATTGCCTCGAAACGATCCAGCGTTGTATTCAAATCATGCGTTTTGGCAATCGCCAAACTTTCAGTACTCATCTTTTTACGTTCGGCCTGGTTCGAAATAATGCTTCGTAACCCGTGAGCAAATTGTTCAACGTTATCACGTTCACACAAATAGCCGTTGCGACCATTTTGGCATAATTCTTTTAAAGCACCGGCGTCAACAGCCACCACTGGCTGGCCACTGGCCATTGCTTCTAGCGTTGCAATGCTTTGTAATTCAGTTGGCGATGGCATTGCAAAGACTGTTCCAATTTGGTGCAACAGTTCTTTGTCTTCTTCTGTGACGCGACCAGTAAAAGTTACGTGCTCAAAAACAGCTAGTTCGTGTGCCATTTCTTTTAAATTCAAGCTGTCCTGACCTGATCCAACGATCACCAGGTGGGCCTTGTGCGTTTTCAGCACTTCAGCAAATGACTTAATCAATAGCGGTAAGTGCTTTTCGACATCTATCCGACCAACGTAGGTAATCAGTGGAACATTATTTGGGATACCGAACTTTTCGTAGATTGCTGCGCCAGGTTTTCCAGGGTGGAAACGGACCAAGTCAATCCCGTTTGAAACGGCTTCCATTGGGACTGTCATACGATCAGTCATATTGAACATATCAATGGCTGATTGGGTTGGGAGCGTCACAAAATCAGCTTTAGAATGAAAGCGCGCACCATACTGGCGCAACATGTAATTAATTGGGCGGGCAATTGGCGCTAGTAACAAAATATTATCCATCAAGTTTTCGGGCATGGCATGATTGGTGCTGACAATTGGAATTCCATATTTGTTGCCATATTTCATTGTTGCCTGGCCAATCCACAACAACATCTGAATATGAATAACGTCCGGGTCAAATTCTTGGATTGCTTTTTTGACTTCACGGCCGGGTGTCGGTGAGATTCGGAAGTTTTGGTAAGGTACAAACGGCACTGAAGCGGTTCGAACGACAACATGATTAACGTCGACTTCCTTGAACTTTTTACTGGTTTGACTAGGGGCGATTACCAGTACTTCATGGCCGCGGTTAGCAAGACCGATTGCTAGATTGCGGCCAAAAGTGGCAACGCCGTTAATAGTCGGGTAGTGTAAATCCGACGCGATAAGGATTTTCATATTGAAATCATTATATCATGACTGTCAGAGGGAAAATCATCATGCTACACTAGAAAGGCTATGAAACTATTTTTTGATGCTCGTTATATCCGGACAGATTTTCATGATGGTATCAGTCGTTACTCGACCGAATTAGGAAAAGCCTTGGCAAAAATTACAGATGTGACGTTCCTTATTTGTGATCTTGCCCAAGTGCAGTTCCTTCCGAAAAAGGCCAAGTATATCCAGATTCATGCGCCAGCTTCGGCACGCGAAATACTGACTGCCAGTGTCCTCAATAGCTACGAACCAGACATTGTATTTTCACCAATGCAGACAATGGGCAGCGTTGGACGAAACTACAAATTAATTTTGACCTCACACGATATGATTTATTATCGTCATTCAACGCCACCTCGGAATGTTAGTCCGCTTCTAAAAATTGGCTGGCGCTTGTATCATTTAACGTACCTACCAGAACGGACCGCTTTGAACGGTGCCGATGTTGTTGCAACCGTCAGCACAACAGTGCAGCGTGAATTCGAAAAAGCAAAACTCACCAAACGCCCCATCGTCGTCATCCCGAACGCTCCCCAAAAATTCCACACCCACAAAGTTACTCATACCAATGCACCAAAAAATATCATTTATATGGGTACCTTCATGCCATATAAAAACGTTGAAACATTGATCAAAGGCATGCAATGGCTTCCCGGCAGGACACTTCACTTACTGAGTAAAATCACCCCTGCTCGTCGTAAAGAACTAACAGCCGTTATTCCGGCGGGTGCCGATGTCCGTTTTTACGGCGGTGTGACCGACGATGCATACGAAGTGCTACTGGCTGATAACGCCATTCTTGCGAGCGCTAGTTTGGATGAAGGCTACGGCCTTCCCGTTGCTGAGGCGCTGGCGATGGGCGTTCCAGCAGTTGTCAGTAACATACCAATCTTCCACGAAGTTGCGGCCGGGGGAGCGCTGTATTTTGATCCGAAAAGTTCAAAGAAATTTTCCGACCGTGTTAAAGAGCTCGATAATAAAACCGTTCGAGATGGGGTTATTAAAATTGGCCAAAAACACATCAGCTCATTTACCTGGGAAGCTTCAGCCCGAGCACTTCTCAACACCATTAAATCACTGGTGTAATCTGTTACAATGAAAGTGTTATGGCATCATCTACCAAAAACGGCAAAAAACGAGTAAAAGTCAGCGCGATAGTTAATCGGCGCGCTTCTTTTGACTACACGTTAGATGATGAACTTATTACCGGTATCGTCTTGACCGGACGAGAAGCCCGGGCCGCCCGCGATGGCCGAGTTCAACTAAAAGGCTCCTTCGTTACAATCCGGAATAATGAACTGTGGCTTAATAACTCGAGCTTTAGTCTGGTGCTCAATTCTAAAACTGATGGCGGAACCAGCGTCGATACGTCACCGCGAAAACTTTTAGCTAGCCGTAAACAAATTGACGAACTAGCTGGTTGCAAACAATCGGGGATGAGCATTGTCCCGCTGCGTCTTTTGACCCAAAGCAACCACATAAAACTGGTTATTGCCCTTGGTAAAGGTAAAAAGAATTATGACAAACGTAACTCAATTAAACTTCGCGACCAAGAACGCGACGCTAAACGGCTTACAAAACACCTCTAATATGAATCTGTTAGGATAACACTGTATGAAACTTTACTCCTGGAACGTTAACGGCATTCGTGCAGTCCTTACAAAAGGAACTTTTCAAGCATTCATCAAAGACCACGATCCGGACATACTGTGTTTGCAAGAAACGAAAGCCAAGCCCGAACAAGTCGAAATAGACCTGCCGGGCTACCATCTGTACTGGAACAGTGCTGAAAAAGCCGGCTACAGTGGCACAGCTATCTTTAGCAAGCAAAAGCCGCACCAGGTGATAAATGGATTCACCGACGACATTGCCGCAAAATATGAGCTGGCAGGCGATGGCTACGGCGACCCATCAAAAGAAGGCCGTGTTATCTCGGCTGAATTCGAAAAGTTCTGGGTTGTGACGGTCTATACCCCGAATTCAAAAGCTGATTTATCTCGTTTGAGCCTGCGTCACACACAATGGGACCCGGCGTTCCTCGAACATATTAAAGAGCTTGAGAAATCAAAACCAGTCGTTTTTAGTGGCGATTTAAACGTTGCCCACAATGAAATTGACCTTTCTAATCCCAAGCCAAACGTCGGCAAACACGGCTTCACAAATGAAGAGCGCGAAGGCTTCAACAACTTCGAAAAAGCTGGTCTGATCGACACGCTGCGCATTCTGTATCCCGACACACCCGAACTTTATAGCTGGTGGACTCACTGGGCCAACGCCCGGGCCAGGAACATTGGCTGGCGGATCGATTACTGGCTTGTCAGCAGCAGCTTGAAAGATGCTATTACAGCCGCTGCAATTCATCCTGATGTCATGGGATCCGACCATTGCCCAGTCAGCATTGAACTGGATATTTAATGGACTATTCATATTGGAAAAAACAATCATCGGCTACGCCACTGTTTCCTGACATCGAATGGAGCAAGCCAGAGAATAAGGGTATGGCTGGAAAACTAGGCATTATTGGTGGTAATAAACTTGGGTTTGCCGGTGTCGCCGAAGCCTATTCAGTTGCCCTTGGTGTAGGAGCAGGCACTATCCGAGTACTTTTGCCGGATGTTCTAAAAAAAACGATCCCAGCGATTATTACTGACGCTATTTTTGCACCGACTAATCCTTCGGGGAGCTTAAATAAGAACGCTCTAGCAGAGATGGATGCCATGAGTGGCTGGGCCGATGAAGTCCTATTAATTGGCGATGCCGGCCGGAGTAGTGAAACGGCTATTTTATACGAACAATTTATCGAAAAGTACCAAGGTCAGCTCGTTTTAACACGTGATGCCATTGATTTGGTAAAAAATAGCGCCGAACTACTGGTTGAACGACCAAAAACAGTCCTGGTTGCTTCATTTGCGCAGTTACAAAAAATATTTCAGGCTGTTTATTACCCCAAAGTACTGACATTCAGCATGCAATTGACGAATTTGGTTGAAGCAGTCCATAAGTTTACTATCACGTATCCCGTGACGCTGGTCGTGCTCCACAAAGACCATTTGGTGATTGCCCACAGTGGGGAAGTGGTGAGCCAAAACTGGGAAAATCCGATGTTGATTTGGCGGGGGAGTGTTGCCGCTAAAGCCGCCGCGTATTGGTTATGGACCCCGGCCAAGCCACTTGAAGCAATCGCTAGTTCAATCCACGCCTAGACTTTTTCAGATTTTAATAAATAGCAAAAAACAGAAAATAGTAAATTATAAAAAAGCTCGTCGATATGACGAGCTTTTTTGTTGGTACCGCGAACCGGATTTGAACCGGTACGTCCATGAAGGACACCAGATTTTGAGTCTAGCGTGTCTACCATTCCACCACCGCGGCATACCAATGGTCTACTACTGAAAAGTACCAATGTATTGTACAATAGAATCCAGTAGGAATCAAAAATATGAACCCTGATAAAAGCAATCCCGGTGGAGATATGCAAGCTCAGTCTGATGCTGGGAATCCTCCCGTACCGTCACCAGACGAAGCCCGCGTGCAGCAATCTGCTGCCGCTAACCTTATTCGATCCCAGATTGATTCATTGTACAACGGCAGTGTTAGCGATGATGTCACCCCCAAGACTGTCGCCGTACAATCCCAAAAGTCTGTCGAACACGCCGATACGAACCCTTATCACCGCACCCATACGCCACATCCTGCGCCTCAAGCTGAACAGTGGAAAGAATATCATACAGCTTGGCAAAACTATTACCAGAAATATTACGAAAATTATTACACCGCCCAAGTAGCCGCTTCTCCAGCTGCTATCATTGCCGAAAAAGAAAGCTATTTTAGTCAACATCCAGCCGACGCCCCTGCAACCGCTGAAGCACTTTCCAACGATCAGGCATTGTATGAGCTTCGCCAAAAACTCCTCGGAAAAGTCCAGGCCTCAGCCCACAAAATTCGTAAAAGTCGTCATTTTATACCAATCAGCGCGGCACTCCTGGTTGTCTTGATGTTTGTTTTCATTCAGTACAACCGTGTTTTTATTGCTAACATTAAAGCCTATGTATCACCTGGTAGCATTGATCCACAAAATATCGTGGTTGATCCTACCGCGGACATCGTCGTCTCGGCTACACCACGACTGATAATTCCAAAAATCAATGTTGATGTTCCCGTTACTTATGATGTCGGCACCGATTATGATTCGCAAATGAAAGCCATGGCCAACGGATTAGCCCATTTTCCTGTTGCTGGTGCCAGCAGTCATCCTGGTGAGGTTGGCAATACTGTTTTGGCTGGACACAGCAGTAATGACCTTTTTGACAGTGGAGATTACAAGTTTATATTTGCGCAGCTTGAAAAATTAGCAATCGGCGATAGTGTCTACGCCAACTATAAAAGTAAACGCTACACCTACGTTGTAACCAAAATTGAAATTGTAAAGCCGACTGAAGTCAATAAACTTGTCTACAAAACCGATAAGCCTGTTTTGACTTTATTGACCTGTACGCCCCTAGGGACCGCCCTGAACCGTTTGCTTGTAACAGCCGAACAAGTTAGCCCAGATCCGACTGCTGCTACACCAGCGCCCGCAGGTAGTGGCAAGGAGTCATCCGGTACAACTATCCCAGGTAGTGAACCGACGCTTCTTGAAAAGTTATTCGGTGCCAGATAAGGCTTTTAATAGAAATAATTAAGAGCTAGTTAAGAATCAGTTGCACACGCTGCAGTTGATATGTACCGTCAGCGGATTTGGCGATACCATAAAGAAAGCGTCCGTTCTGACTAAGCGTCGCATCAAAGCTAGGCTCCATCGGCATAATTACATGGCTATTAGTACCATCAAACTCGCGGATTGATAGATATCCATCGTACACGGCCCATAGATAGGCATTATCAAGCCACGTCAAAGGTCGGGCAGTTTTTTCGTTGGCTGAAATTGTGCTAGCCGTGTAGCGCATATATTCAATTTCGTAACCAATAAATTTCAGGCCAGATTGGGCAATTAAATAATCGCCTTCGGCGCTAAATGACAACTGATCAACAGCCGACGCACTAGTGAACTGGGCAAATCGCTCAAGACTGGCGTTAGTCGTGTCGCCAGCGGCCGGATAGCGGCCCCTCAATATTGTTACTTTCGGACCTTCAGAAATAGCGACATAATCGCTACCATGATACTGGGTCAATGCAATATGCAATGGTACATCAGCAGTCGTTACGACATCAAGTACGCGTGGATCAGTGTCCCCATCACGGTATAAGCCAGCTACTTGGTGGGTCGGATTAGCCGAGTCAGTTGCAACGTAACTAATAATGTTGACGTTATAAATCTCAAACGATTTCACATTGCTCACCAAGGGGCGCGAGATAGTTGCAGCCGATACATCCAACTTTCGGATTGTGCCATCAATCGACAAGCCGTACAGGACATTCCCGCTGGTACCCGACAATTTCGCATCAGTCAAAGAAATACTTAATAATCGCGACACATTAACGCTGGCAACCACATTTTGAGTATCGACAATAATGTATTCACTTTTATCAGCGTACGTATGTTTTATTAAAACGTAGCGACCGTTGTCATCCCAAGATTGGATTGTAAAACTGTGCTGAATATTTGGCGTTGTTGCTTCACTGTAGACAGGGGTCGGTAACGCAATATTTGAAGACTTAATTTGAGCTGAACGCAAATCTACTAACTGAAAAGAGGGGGTATCGGCTTTTTCTTGGACCAATAACCATTTATTATCAGGTGATGCTTTTTCACCGACAATAGTTGTATAGCTTGAAATAGATTCGGTTTTTAAATTTTTTGGGACCAAGCGAATATAATCAAGCCAGGTTAATGTTCCGGCTTTGACTGTCACATTTTTTGTCCATGTTTCATAATTATCGCGACTGACCATAAATGAATGTGCGCCTGCAATAATAGACTGCTTTGATGGTGTATTCGAATTGATCGATTTTCCATCAATTAATACATCAGCACCGTTTGGTTTTGAATCAAACTGAATCAGGGCACCTTGCTCTAACCGACCCTTGTCGCTGTCCAATCGATAGCCCAAAATAAAGAGGATCGTTCCCGATACAATAACCACCACAGCGGCAACCATGACAATGTAGACGACAATACGACGAACGAGTTGTTGTTTTTTAGTGAGGCGTTTAAACATAATTACCTATTAGTATAGCAAGCCTGCATACATTTTTTAATCAGGGCTTGCATAAGCGTATTGATGACACTACTATAAGTAGCATTATGCAAGCGAATAAAACGGTAGAGATTAATGGGCGTTTTTACGATGCCATCACAGGACTACCCCTGAAATCAGCTGAAAAAACAACCGAAAAGCCGATTTCACCCGCTGCCGTCAAAAAACGCGTAGCTGAAGTCGCATCAGCTTCTATTCATGCCCAGCCACAACGATCGAAGACACTACTGCGTCGGATTGCTAAAAAACCAAACTCTGTTGTCGGTCATCGTCCTCAGCCAGGTCGTCACATGGATTTTGCGCGTAGTGCAAAAATAACTAAGTTTGCTACTCATCCAGTTGCACCAGCCAAACCAGTCACTGCGGCTCTTGGTAGCGCACACAAACCGCATCCACTCGTCTTGCGCGCCGCCGCCAAAGTAGCCAAGCCAGTTATCACAGTAGCTGCCGCTTTAACTCCAAAACAAATCAAAGATATCGCTATTGCTAAGGTGTTATCTGGCTCAGTTCCTAAACCAGCCAAAGTAAAGCGAACTTTTGTATTTTCCCGTCGCTTGGCCATTATTTCAGCGATTTTCGCCGTTCTGATTGTTGGCGCGTATCTTACCTACGTAAATATGTCGGCTCTGTCAGTCGGATTCGCTGCTTCCCAAGCTGGCATTAAAGCAACCTATCCAAAGTACGAACCCGATGGCTTTAGCCTCAGTCAACCAGTTACATTTAGCGACGGTGAAGTAACACTTAACTTTAACTCAAACTCAGGCAGTGGCTCTTATAAAATTACCCAAACCCGTAGTTCATGGGATTCATCGGCTGTACTGAATAACGTCGTTAAAAAAGCCGCAGGCGACAACTACGTAACCACTCAGGAACAAGGTCTGACTATTTATTCGTACAATACGAGTGCAACCTGGGTCAACGGTGGTATTCAATACACCATTGCTAGCAGTGCACCACTTTCTGGTGACCAGATTCGTCACATCGCTACCAGTCTGTAGCAAAGCCACTGTTGCATAGCGTCATCTGGTATAATAAATTACAATGCCAGATATCACAGTTCGTACTCGTTTTGCTCCAAGCCCGACAGGTTTTATGCACGTTGGAGGCATTCGGACTGCCTTATTCGCTTGGCTGGTGGCGCGTCAGAAACACGGTCAATTCATTCTTCGCCTAGAAGATACTGACCAAAAGAGGAAAGTCGAAGGCTCAGCTGATCACATCTTAGCGGCTCTGAGCGCGCTTGGGATTACCCACGACGAAGGACCAGACATCGGTGGCCCATATGCGCCGTATGTTCAAAGCCAACGACTCGATACATACAAAACTTGGGCGCAAAAGCTGATTGATGCTGGCCGTGCTTACGGCGACCCTTATAGCCAAGCAGAACTAGAAGCCTTCCGCGAAACGTCTAAAGCCAACAAAAAAGCTTTCCTTTACCGTGAACACCGCCCTGAAATCTTGCCCACCTGGGACGATACAACACCTCTGCGCTTAAAATCTGACCCAAAAAGTTATCGCTGGCACGACGAGGTTATGGGTGATCTCTCAACCGGACCAGAAGTAATTGACGATATTATTTTGATCAAATCTGATGGTTTTCCGACTTATAATTTTGCGCATATTGTCGATGATGCCGAAATGCACATTAGCCACGTTATTCGTGGTCAAGAATTCATTGCCAGTCAACCAAATTATTTGAACATTTACGAAGCTCTGAATCTTGATTTTCCGATTTTTGCCACCATGCCACACATCATGGCTGAATCAGGAAACAAAAAATTAGGAAAGCGCGACGGTGCAAAAGACGTCCTCGATTACCTCAAAGCTGGCTATTTGCCCGAGACAATGCTCAACTACATTGCCAGCCTTGGATGGAACGACGGGACTGAACAAGAAATCTTTACGGTTGCTGAACTTATCGAAAAGTTCAGCTTGGACCGGGTTCAAAAAAGTGGTGCCCGTTTCGACGAAAAACGCCTGGAATGGATGAACGGTCAACACATTCGATTACTATCACTCGATGACCTATATAGTCGTGTCGATAATTTCTGGCCGGAATCTGCCGCCAAAGCCAGTGAAAATCAAAAAAAGCTAGTTTTGAGCCTAGTCCAAGATCGCCTTAAATCTTTAAATGATTTAGCTATTCTGACTGATTATTTCTTTACAGAACCAGCCGTTAACATATCGATGATTAGTGATAATAAGCAACTCTCAAAACTGTCAACCGCAGAGATAAAAAACTACCTTGATGCTGCTGTAACTGCATTAGAGAAAAGTGAATTCGGCACCGAAACAATTCAAGCAACACTCAATCAGCTGCTGGAAACTACCGGTCAAAAACCAGGCATCCTTTTTAGCCTTATCCGACTGGCAGTTTCATGGGCACCATTTAGCCCAGCACTTAACGAAACGCTGGCAACGCTTGGAAAAGAAACTTCTGTTAAACGTCTACGTGTTACAATTGCAACCCTGCAATAAGTTACAAAACCATAAACACTTTGCTATAATGACGCCTAGTAATGTTTAAACGTAAACAAAAAAAGACACCTCTTATATTTGGACAAAATCGTCCCAATTGGTTTCGTCGCCACAAAAAATTAGCAATCATATTTTCTGTAGCGGCTGTTGTTGTGATCGGTGGGGGAGTTGCGACTGCCTTTTACTTTGTCAACCAGAAACCGGCTAAGGAAACTCCTGAGAAAGTTGTCATGAAACCGACTCCAGCCCCAGAGGCACCAAAGTTTTATTCAGCCATGACCGGCACCCTAGTCACTGATGAAGCGACCACCAAACAAGCCGTGACTGCAATTATGATCGAGAACAGTCCCGACGCTCGGCCACAATCTGGACTAAAGAACAGTGGCGTTGTTTTTGAAGCTATAGCTGAAGGCGGCATCACTAGGTTTCTGGCCCTTTATCAACAAGAAAAACCGGCTTTAGTTGGCCCAGTCCGAAGCGTCCGTATGTATTACGTTGATTGGCTAGCGGCATTTAATGCCAGCGTAGCGCATGTTGGTGGATCGGCAGCAGCTCTAGCTGAAGTCAGAAGTGGTGGTTACCGCGACATTGACCAATTCTTTAACTCTGGGTCATACTACCGAGCATCTGATCGCTACGCGCCCCACAACGTCTATACCTCTTTTCAAAGGCTCGATGCTCTCAATAATGCTAAAGGCTACGCCAGCTCGACCTTTACCGGTTTTGCCCGTAAGGACAGTGTCGCCGCTACTGCCCCAACTGCAACGTCGATTAACATGATTGTGAGTAGTGCCCTCTATAACCCATCGTACGTTTACAATGCTTCGACTAATACCTACGACCGTTCGGAGGCCGGCGTTCCTCACTTGGACCGCGAATCAGGTCAGATCAGCCCGCGCGTCGTTATTGCGCTGAGTGTGACCGAAACTACTATTTTTGAAGATGGCTACCGTGAAAGTATCGATGCCATCGGAACTGGCAAAGCAACCATCTTCCAAGACGGTACCGTCCAGGAAGTCACTTGGACAAAAGCCAGTAAGACTGATCAAATTGCCTTTACCGACGCTGCTGGCGCTGTTGTCCCACTGGCACGTGGCCAAACCTGGATCACCGCAACCCCGCAGACGGGAGGAGTATCATGGCAGTAACCGCACCGCAAAAGTTTGCCAAAGATTTTTGGCCGTATTTCAGCCATAGTATGACTGCTCGTATCGTTGTTATTCAACTAGTGATCCTAATAACTACTGCTGGAATCTTATTTCTATTCGATTTTCAAAAAAGTAACCTCCTAGCATTCGCAAGTATCTTGTCTGCTCAGACGATACTTGGTGCAGTCGGATCAATCATCGTCTACCGGCTGCTATCGCGACCATTCCGCGACGTATTGGCTGCAATTATTCACGTTAGTGGCGAGCCGACTGCCACCACACCGCCAAACCCGAATGACGAACGATTCGAAAAAAGTGGCCTAAAAGATGTTTTGCAAACTATTTACACCCTGGCCAGTGACGAAAAATCTTCTGAGATTGTCACAACCGCTACCGCCAACCCTCAAAATTCACCAACCGCCATGATTGAAGCTGCCCTGAACGAAACATCGTGTGGCTTTGTCGTCATGAACCATGAACGAAAAATAACGTTTAGTAATAAGGCCGCACCAACCAATATAGATTCTGACGGTATTTCTTCACTAAGCTTATTGTTTAATGGTCAAGAAACCCTCGACGCCTGGCTGGAAGATTGCGATAAAAATGCCGTCCATGCCGAACGAACGTGGTCGCGCGTTCCCAACAAGTTGCCCGAAGAAGAAGGCCGCCGCTTATTTGATGTCATTGCATCCTACGATAAAGGTGCTGAAAGTGAAGTCGTTCTGACTCTGATCGATCGCACTAGCCTGTACGCCGTTGGCGAACAAGACCTCGACTTCATTGCCTTTGCGGCGCATGAACTGCGTGGACCAATAACTGTTATTCGTGGATACCTTGACGTCCTAGAAGACGAGTTGAAAGATGTTTTGAAAGACGACCAACATGAACTATTTCGTCGTTTGACCGTTTCGGCCAATCGTTTATCTGGTTATATTAATAACATTTTAAATACCTCGCGCTATGACCGTCGTCACTTAAAAATGCACCTGCTAGAAACAACAATCAATGAAGTCTACGACACTATCCGCGACGACATGGACCTGCGCGCCAGTGCCCAGAACCGAATGCTGTCTGTTAACTTACCGATTGATCTTCCAAAAATTGCCGGTGACCCAGCGAGCCTCAGTGAAGTTTTTGGTAACCTGATTGATAACGCAATCAAGTACAGTAACGAGGGCGGCGCCATCAATGTTACCGCGTCTTTAAAAGGCGACTTAGTCGAAATAGCCATCGAAGACCACGGTATCGGTATGCCCAGTAGCGTCATCGGTAATTTGTTCCAGAAGTTTTACCGGTCGCATCGCTCCCGGGAGACTGTTGCTGGCACAGGCATCGGCTTGTATATCA
>JAYVYE010000042.1:0-10777 GCA_043784545.1 Candidatus Microsaccharimonas sp. | reverse complement strand
ACCCGTCAAACCCGAGAAAGCTATCGTTTTATCAGAGCGTGGCGACACTGTCACTGAAAATATTCTGATGGCAGCCGCCCTCAGCGACGGCGTGACAATTGTGCGCAATGCCAGCCCCAACTATATGGTACAGGACCTTTGTTTCTATCTTGAAAAATTAGGAGTTAAAATTGAAGGAATCGGCACGACAACCTTAACTGTCCATGGCCTGCGTGACATTAATAAAAACGTTGAATATGCTCCAGCCGAAGACCCGATCGAAGTCATGAGTTTCATCGCCGCCGCAATTGTCACCAAATCTGAAATCACGATTGAACGTGCCCCGATTGAATTTCTCGAAATTGATCTGAAATTTCTTGAAAATATGGGCTTTCAATATGAAATGTCCGATGAATACACTGCCCTAAATGGTAAAACACGATTAGTTGATATCACAACCAAGGTCAGTAACTTGGTTGCGCCAGCTGATAAAATTCACTCGATGCCATTTCCAGGACTAAACATCGACAACCTCCCCTTCTTTGCAGCCATTGCGGCTACTGCTAAAGGACGAACGTTGATTCACGACTGGGTATACGAGAACCGTGCTATCTACTTAACCGAATTAAACCGGCTCAATGCCAATGTCCAACTGATTGACCCACACCGGCTTTACGTAACTGGTCCGACTAAATGGAAACCAGCCGAAGTTATCACCCCACCTGCTTTGCGTCCAGCAGTCGTTATTATGCTCGGTATGTTGGCGGCTCCTGGTGTCTCTACCCTGCGTAATATATACTCGATTAATCGTGGTTACGAAGACCTGGCTGAACGCTTGAATACGCTTGGTGCCAAGATAACCATCATTCGTGATATTACTGAATAGCGACTAGCGCATATCACTAATAATTCGAAAAGACGGTGCGTTGTACATGGCAATGCGTTGGGCTATTTGTGCTTCGCGGCGAGCCCGCTCATGAGCACGTAAAGCTTCCACGTCAACGACTAGGCCTGGCTTTACGTCTCGAGACTTGATGGTTGCTGGCTTTGGCCGAGCAATTTGTTCAAGTGTCGATCCATCATCAAAAAATGCAACAGTGTCTGGTTCGGCGATAGGCACCAAAGAAACTTCGGGGAGCCTGTCTGATTTTATCGAAAAGAACTCTGTCACAAGCTCATCATCTAGCGCAATCTCCTGGGCTGTACTTGTCTCGGCAACAGCAACCGAAGCTTGTGCGGGTCGGCTGACAAAATGACGCACCATAATCATGACAACTGATACATTATACAAAATAATAATTGGGCTAGCGATAAGAATACTTGTAGTGATATCGAGCGCAAAAGGCACGAATAGACTAGTGACCAACCCGCCCAGGATCACCCACTTTTCCATCTTTAATAATTTCTTTGGTGGGATTGGTTTGATACGGTCGATGATGACCATCAGTAAGGGAATCTGGAAGACAACAATGAACGTGATGATTGCGTTAGTGACAAAGTTCAAGTAATTATTGGCATCAATCAGCGCAGAAAGTCCAGCCACCTGGAAACCGGCAAAAAACTTTAATGCCCCAGGCAAAATAACATAAAAC
This sequence comes from Candidatus Microsaccharimonas sp., assembly GCA_043784545.1. GTDB lineage: Bacteria > Patescibacteriota > Saccharimonadia > Saccharimonadales > Saccharimonadaceae > Microsaccharimonas. The sequence goes on along the minus strand of JAYVYE010000042.1, from coordinate 9,206 downwards.
GCGAACAGGGCGCCGATAATTGCCAGAAAAATAGAAGCGACAGAATAAAGAATAACTCGTTCCCTAGATAAACGCTGCTTAAACGCGGGCTGGACGAACATAATCAGTTGATAGACCAAAAAAGGAACGGCCGCCAAGATGCCCACCATTGAGGCGACCTTGATGATAAAGTTGAAACTTCCAGCTGGCGTACTGTAATACAGATTCGTACCTAGTGGCGAACGCAGCCACACTAAAATCGGCTCATAAAACATGTAGCCAATCACCCCACCGACAACAAGAACAACTGCGCACACCAGAATACGTGTACGCAGCTCGCGAACATGATCCATCAGAATCTGTCCACCGGCCGTCAGTTTTTGTGACCGCTTCTTCACCATTTAACTCCCTAGAAAATTATTTCTTTTTTGAAGATTGTGGCTTTTTAGCCGTTTTTGATTTTTCATCTTCAGCTTCACTGAACCCTTTTTTCAGCTCTTTGGCTGATTGTCCGATTCCACGCGCTAATTCTGGTAGTTTTTTTGCTCCAACGAACAACAAAATAATAACCAATACGATAAGTAGAATGATTTCCAATTTACCGAAACCCATTATGTTCTCCCTCTCTTTAATACTGAGTAAACTATAAGCGATATATACTAATTATGCAATATCGTGCGCCTCCGTACGCTCCCTACGAATATGCTAAGCTAAACATATGAGGTTTCGTGTGTTGATTCTTTTTATTCTTATAGTTAGCAGTATTGCGGGCATCGGCCATCCCGTATCAGCTGAAACGATGCCCGAAAGAAGGCTATTGATAACACCCTTACGAAGTGAACTAGTGATTGATGCTGGCACAGCCTATAAAGGCACGGTCATGTTAAGCAATACCGGTACGTCGAGCCTAACCATAAAATTAGATGCTCAGGCTTTTGACGTTGTGAATCAAAACTATGACTACGTTTTTAAACCTAAATCACCAGTGAATGACTGGGTGAACTTTGCCCAACCATCCATCGTTTTAAATGCCGGACAAAGCTACACCGTCAACTACCTTATTAGCGTCCCGATTGGTGCCGAACCAGGTGGAAAATATATTAGTATCTTTGCATCTGCCCAGCCCTCCACCAAAGATGGTATTACCACTGTCGACCGAGTCGGCTCTCTCATATATATGACTGTTCCAGGGGCAATCACCAAGACGGGTGAATTATTATCACTAAAAAGTCCCTTCATTGCCACCGATCAGATCAGCTGGAGCGCTATAATCCGGAACAGTGGGACAGCTCATTTCCGCAATATCTACGAAACACGCCTGACAACGCTCTGGAATACCGATATAACGACCACTAAAGACAGCGCCCTGATTCTTCCGACATCGGTGCGCCTCGTTCAAGGAATGATCGGCCGTCCAAAGTTGCTTGGGTTATACAAAGTTCATTACACGTTTTCTTTAGGTGATACTCCGAACGCCGAGAAAACAATGTTTGTCGTTTACCTACCACCAGTCCAGGTAATTCCTATAATGGCTTTTATTGTTCTAGTAGGAGTGATAGCCTTCAAACTAGCGCAGCGTTTCTACAAAGTAAAACACACTAATTAGTTTGCGGAACAGCGGTATACACTAAGTTCGACGCATATGAACCAGCCGCCACAGCACGGTCAATATTTAAACCATAGGTAACAGTCGTGCTATCACCAGTCGAAAATGGACCAACCGCATTTTTTAAAAGTACATCCAAAGTAGTAATACCGATAAAATTCGTTGATGCGTCCGTGTTGTAGCCCCATGTATTCACGACAAGCGTACCAAGTGAAAGATTAGCCGATGCCGGAATCGTTGACCCAACCATAGTCATAGAGGTTGAGCCGAGCGCCCGAATATATAACTTATATCCCACAACGTCAGTCGAAACGACCGTTACATTCCCGCTGGCGCTGGCAAGTGTTCCAGACGTTGACGGGTTAACCGATAGATTGACTGCACTCGTTGCGCTAATGGACAGAGCCGTTTCGCCCCCGTAAGGCGTAAAACTATTGTAGATTCCTTTTCCGTACGGCTGAGCGTAGACTGTAGCTTGTGTCATAAACACTATTGTGCTTATGATAAATAATGCTATTATTAAATTATATCTCATCAATATGCTCATAATAACACCATAAGCACTAAAAATAAATTAGGAAGAAGAAATAAAAATAATGAAAACACTAAAAAAGAATGCATTACGAATACTCGTTGCAGTCCTTACGGTTGCATCAATTACACCAGCGCTCACAGGCATGGCCGCCGCCGCTCAAATAACCTCTCGTTCAGTAACGATTGGTAATTCAGTCGCCAGTGCATCAACAAATTATAACTTTAATTTTATGGTCCCCAGCGCAACCGCTATTAAATCTGCGTCATTCACTGCCTGTACAACTGCATCAGGTGCATGTACAACACCAGCTGGATTTTCAATCACTGGATCAACTCTTACATCCGTAAGTGCCAGCAGTGGTACCGCAAGCGGTTGGACAATTAATACAGCCACAGCTGGGTCACTTAGGATCGTCAACGCAGCCAACGCAACTCCACCTACCGGTTCTACGACTAATATCTCAGTCGCATTCGGTTCCGTCACTAACCCAAGCGCCACCAACGCAACCTACTTCCTACGTATGACAACCTACTCGGACTCTGCATGGACAACTGCAATTGATACAGGCAACGTTGCAACTTCAACTGCTGGTCAAGTCACCGTGACTGCATCAGTCGATGAAACACTCGCCTTCACGCTTACCAGCTCAACAGTTGCCCTGAGCACACTAAGCTCAAGCACAGCCTCTTCAGGAACTTCAACCATGAGCGCTTCAACGAATGCAGCAACTGGCTATAACGTGACCGTTAACGGCACAACCCTTGCCTCAGGTGGTAACACTATTACAGCCCTTGGAAGCCCAACTACTTCATCGGCTGGTACAAAGCAGTTTGGCCTTAACCTTGTTGCTAACACCGCTCCAACAGTCGGTACAAATGTGACCGGTGCAGGTTCTGGTATCGCAGCGACTGGCTACGGCACAACCAACAACTTCAAGTTTGTAAGCGGTGATATCGTTGCATCAGCAGCTGTTCCTACCAATAACAATGCCTACACGATTAGTTACCTCGCCAACATCGATTCAGTCACTAATCCTGGCGCCTACTCAACAGTACTAACCTACGTAGCAACTGCTAACTTCTAGTCAGATGATCAATAAGGTTCCTTTCAAGCGTCTTTCCGTCATAATCGGAATGGCGCTTAGCCTTTTTCTGGCACCTGTCAGTAGTATCTATGCCCAATCAACGCTGGCGACCAGTGATGGCCTAGAAATTAGCCCAGCACTGGTCGAAGTAAGTGCGGTCAAGGGTAAATCATATAAAGTCGACCTGAAGGTCCGGAACGTTACAAAAGCCGACTTAGTCTTTGACAGTACCGTAAATGACTTTGGCGCGAAGGATGAAACCGGCGCAGCAAATATTATTCTTGATACCAATAGTGACCTGCCGACTTCCATTAAATCATGGGTCAGTAGTATTCCGACTTTTAACCTCAGTCCTGGTGAGGTCAAAAGCTTCAAAGTAGACATCTCAGTTCCAACCAGTGCCGAGCCAGGTGGACACTATGGAGTTATCCGCTTCGCTGGACGGACTCTGGGCGCAGGCGCTAACATTGGGCAAGTCGCCAGTGCTGGGACACTCATTCTAATACGCGTCGATGGAAAAATTAATGAATTAGTTGATCTAGCTTCCTTCGATGCCACTAAAAACGGAGGTAATACCAGTGCGCTATTCGAAAGTGGTCCACTGACGTTTGTGACTCGTTTCAAAAACAGCGGTTCTGTCCACGAAAAACCGGTTGGCCAAATCGAAGTTCGTGACGGTTTTGGCAATAGTATTGCCGTTATCCCCGTCAATAAAGATGCTGGAAACGTTCTTCCCGGTAGTATCCGTCGCTTTGAGTCACCCCTTGATACGGGCTGGATGTTTGGACACTATACTGCCGACCTAAGCGTGGGATATGGCACAACCGGTCAAGCTATCGTACGCACTATTTCATTTTGGGTAATTCCGTACAAAATTGTCCTCCTGTCCCTAGTTGGTTTAACGACAATACTATATATACTTCGAGGCACCATGAAGCGCTATAATAAACACATCATCACGCAGTCACGCAAAAAACGCTAAGAATTATTTATGACAAAAAAACAAAAAAACAAACAAAAAGGAACACCCGGGCTACTCGCCTACCATATTGCGGCAAGTTTGATCTCGATCGCACCACATCCCCAGTCTGGTCGTTCAATGCATTCTCGACACACATCCCATGGCATATTAATCCTAGCATTAGTTCTTACCGGTGTACTATTGTTTTCTAACCTTGGCACACTCAGGGCTTACGGTGTATCGCAGGGTGGTTCACACGTTATCACTGTTAATGTCAGCGGCAACCCACCGACTATTGGAGCGGATATTACGTACCCAACGAACAACAGCATAACAAAATCAGCTCAGATCGAAGTCAAAGGCACCTGTCAGGCGTCGACTTTGGTTGCCACCTTTGATAATGGCGGCTTCGCTGGTTCGTCAATGTGTACTAACGGTGGAAACTATGCGACTACTATTCAACTTACTGTCGGCATAAATACCTTACAATCACAAAACTACGATGGCTTAAATCAACCTGGACCAGTTACTGCCCAAGTCGCAATAACCCGCCAACAAGATCCCGTTGTTGCCCCCGGACCGGTTGATCCAACGAATCTGTCGACACCTCCACAAATTGCGACTGCACCCGGCGACATTTCACCCAATCCTACCCCTTCAGTTGTTAACCCTGCGCCTCAGCCAAGCCTTAATCCTTGTTATGAAAAGCCAAAAGAAGCCGCTGCAATTTCTCAAACTCTAACTATTTTTATTAGCTGTATAAACCGTACCGTTTTTGCGGGTGAAACTTTGGATCTACCAGTAATCATTAGTGGTGGCTTGTCGGCGTATGCTCTTTCAATAGACTGGGGCGATGGTGTGACTGACCTCAAGAGCGTAGCCGATGCCCAGTACCATTCCTACCAGCACATCTATAAAAGTGCCGGTGGCGTCGGCGTAAAATTAAAAGTGACCGACTCAAAAGGCTCAACCTCATTTATCCAAGCCGTCGTCGCCGTTAATGGTTCGCCTGTTCAATCAGAATCAACCTCTAGCTTTGCCAATATTACTGGTGGTTTCAGTAGCATCTGGACCGAAGCACCCGTTCCCATGTACTGGGCAGCTGTTACATTAATGGCAGGTTTCTGGATAGGTGATATTTTTCACCGCTATTTCTCCTATCGAACACTCAAAGGTGCAAAAGCTTTTCAAAGAAACCGACGCGTCTAAAATCTAGTAGCCTATAAAGTAATCAGTTTTTATAGATCGCACATGCAGTTTTTTTAAATATTTCTTGACACCGTCAATCATGTTTGGTGGACCAGACAGATAGACAGTTCGTGCGACAATATCAGGGACTATATCGATTAAAGTTTTTTCTGAAATAAAAGGTTCGTTACGGTGAACCCAGCCATTTGGAAGCATCAATGGCGCATTGGATTTCGTGACAACACAGACCTTAATTCCCGAAGTGACTAACAGATCATGGTAGGCTAGTTCACTTACATTATTTACCGCATAAAATAGCGTAATGTCCCGGGTCTGCTGTAACAGCTTCAGGTGAGCTAGGTGGCTCATAAACGGCGTAATACCAATACCACCAGCAATATAGACCAGCGGCGTACCAGCATCTTTAGGAAGTGTAAAATCACCATTAATACCAGTACTTTGGATTATTGTATCGCTCTTTAATTTTCGAAGGTTGTTTTTGAGTGTGCTGGACGGCTCATAAAACTTAATTCCCAGCCGTACCATCGGTTCACTTGGCGCCGATGTAATACTAAAGCTGCGGCGCCTTCCCCGCCAATCATCTTTGATTGAAGGAACCATTATGTCAATGTATTGACCAGCTTCGTAGCTGAGGCTACGCGAAGGCTCAAATATAAACTCGAAGCTAGTGGGGGTAAGTTGTTTAATCTCTTTAAATTTCAGCATGATCGAACGTCGACGACCAAAACCAAAAGCAATTAAGTTCCCAATCAAAAGTGCTAGAGCTGGGTTTGAGCTAAAACCTGCGATCTGGATCGGGATAATAAATATAAGCGCCACGACTACTGCTTCAAATACGGTTTGCCATTTCTTTTGTGGTAACGTCAACGGTTCGGTCAGCATAAAACTAGCAAAAAATAAGATTGGCCACGAAAACCACAATACTAGGCTTTGGTTTAATGTAGCCCCTTCGTTAGTAAGCACTACAATCAAAAGAAAAGTTGCTATTGCTAGAAATGTTCCGCTGACCGCAACACGTCTAGTTTTATAAATAATAGCGAAACCCAGCAGGAATGTCGGAATTATTAAAATTGGTGTAGCAACCCACCACGTCGCATAGCCAAGGCCAGTTAGCCCGATAACAAATGCAGCCAATGCAGCTGGATTAAAAATGTGCCGACCTTTGTATACCAGAATGAATTTTGAAGCAGCAGCTACCATACCAATCAACAGTAACGCCAAAAGCCCAGTTAACTGCAATGTCGGCGTAAAAATAAAAAATAAAATTAGCGCAGTAATAAATGATGACTCAGCCTGAACGCTCACCCCGAATAAGAGCCCGAGCAAAAGGCTGGTCAACCAAACTGAAAGGCCCAGTACAATCACACTGGCCAACATCGCAAGAGGTGAATAGACTATCATTCCTAAAAATGAAAAAATAAGTGCGATCACAAAAAGAAGTCCCAAAGCGCCAGACGCTACTTTATACATCGAAAAGTGATTAAGTAAACGATCAAGGTATATGTTCATGAATATAATTGTCCTTCAAAGACGGACGAGCAGTCAATAGCGCCGCTAGCATGCATTCGAAGATACTCAAATGAAAACTCGCCAGCCAATGTCTGCGGTTCAGTGAAGAATAAGGCAGTTGCCAACCCATCAGCCAGGATCGTATTAGTAGCAATTACCCAGGTTGCAATGATCTGGTCTGTTGGTTTCAAATTATCTGGATCAAAAATGTGATGCATGCCATTTCCCCAAACTCTACGATTTGTCGCCGAAGCACATAGGCTTTGATGTGCAACTTCAATAGCACCGATTATTTCGCCCGGGCGCAAGGGATGTTCCAGACCAACCATATTGTCGATCAAGCCACGTTGCATAAGGTCACCGCTGCCATCAACAACAAAATCCCGAATACCGTTCTCGACCAGTAACTGACCGACAATATCAACTAAATAACCTTTTCCCGCCGCACCGAAGTCGAGCATGACGGGTCGGTCAACCTTCAAGCTCGTGCCGTTCCACTCAAGCACCTCATCCCACGCTGGAATCGCCAGTTGTGGCTTTACCCGAAAAGTATAGTCGGCATCATAGCCGGCCCGTTCAAGAGCATTCCCAATCAGCGGCGTTACCTTGCCTGATGAAATGTCATACAGTTTTTTATAAAAATCAAAAAGTACTTTTCCATCTTCTGGAAAAACATAAATACCGGCTTGCTGTGAAATCTGATGTATCAATGAATCTTTTCGAAACCGAGAATATGTTTTATCAAAACTTTCAATTCTAGTTTTAATCAAACGTATTATGTCTGGGGTAAGTTGAACGATTGTCTCAACTTGCCAATGAGTTCCTAATGCCTCAAAGAAAATGTTATGTTTTGGCATCAGATTTAATTTGATCAAGAATTGTATTAAATCCGTCCGATGTCAGCGACGCACCAGCGACGCGCGATAACGAAACATCGTTGACGTTCTTGCTGATAACATACTGTTTATAGGAAGACTTGAAGGCATCTTGATATTGTACAGAGTCACCGCCAGCAGCACCCATTTCAATACTTGCGTCTGTAATCATATTGCCCTTAATCATAAGAGTCAATGTAATTGATCCGCGCCCTCCAGGTGTAAAATAGTCACCACTGGCTGTGTAATTGCCGTCTTTGTAGCTGCTCATTGAGTGTGGCATCACAGGGGTCTCACTTGACCTGGAACCTCCATTAAGCGCATTCAAAGTTTTGGATTGTCCAGATTTATATGTCACAGTAATAACAATAGTAGCCGCTGTAACGATGCCTACTAGAACGATAATAATTAAAGCAGCAACGGCTGGATTTATTTTTTTAGTTGATTCCATGGTGTCCTAGTTAATTTACTTTTAATATACTAAATGAAGCTGATACTGTGCTTAAAAATAACTTCGCTCTACAGGCCTGCTATATTAAAAATACGGCCAATTCCATAGGTGATAGCCATGGCAATAATACCACCAATTACGACGCGTATAATGGACGTACGCATCACCGATTTACCAGCTTTGGCACTCAAAGCCCCGGTTACTATTAAGGCGATAATTACAGATACAAATGTTACGGGAACGGTAAGTTTTCCTAAAGGCAACATAATGACCACGACCGGAAGAAGTGCCCCCACTAAAAATGACAAGGCTGATGCAAAAGCCGCATACCACGGATTAGTTAGGTTATCCGGGTCAAGCCGAAGTTCGACATCGACGTGAGCAGTAAAGGCGTCCTTGGCTGTCAGCTCTTTGGCAACAATTATTGCCGTTTGTTCACTTAAGCCCTTTAGCTGGTACAACTGGGTAAGTTCTAGAAGTTCTAGCTCTGGATAATCGCGTAGTTCATTACGTTCCTTTTGCAGCAATGCCTTCTCGATATCACGCTGGGTACTTACGGATATATATTCGCCTGCAGCCATCGATAGGGCACCGGAAGCAATTCCCGCTAGGCCAGCAGTGAGGATAATAATTTTTGAATCAGTCGCTCCAGCTACTCCGACGACAAGTCCGGCAACTGACACGATACCGTCATTAGCACCAAGCACTGCCGCCCGTAGCCAGTTAGATCTACTCGCCATTGATTTTTGGTGAGGTTCAAAGTGGGTTTCATTGGTCATAAAAGTAGTATACCAAATAATACTAGCGCCTATAAACTATCTTTTTGCTTTCAATAGTATACTATACAAAATATAGTTAATGCTTTATACTTTCTGTAGTGATGTGGTCATATATTTAAGTACATAAATGGCCACGTTCTATTTTTAAACTACATAATTAGGAGTTATTACTTATGTCAAAAGTTCTCATTGTTATCGGAAGTGCTCGCAAAGGCCGG
>JAYVYE010000041.1:0-9352 GCA_043784545.1 Candidatus Microsaccharimonas sp. | reverse complement strand
GTTGCCAAGCTCTATAAAGCCAAAGAAGACGAACTAGAAGCCGATATACTGCGTAAAGTCGAGCGTGAAGTTTACTTACAGGTACTTGATACGTTGTGGATGCAACACCTTGAAAACATGCAACACCTGCGCGATGGCATTCACTGGCGTAGCGTTGGGCAACGTGACCCACTGGTTGAGTACCGTAGTGAAGCTGCCAAGCTATTTGATAGTTTACAAGCAACCTTGCGCGACGAAGTACTGCGGGCGGTCACACATGTCACTGCTCGTGACGCCGTCGTGCGGGCCGACGAAGACCACGAGACTGAATTGACTCGTTTGGCTGAAAGCGCTGTTGAAAAAGGCGTCAATGAGATCACTTCGGGTGAGGCTAACCGAGATAAAGATTTCAAGGTCGCCAAAGCCGAGACTATCAGTGACGCTAATCTCAAAAAAAACCAAGCTCGCAAGAAAAAGAAAAACCAGCGCCAGAACCGAAAAACTGGCCGAAAATAACTCGTAAAGAAAGTCCGTTATGAACCATACCGTTGAAGAAGTTAAACTAAAAAATGGCGCCAAAGGCCTGTTTATTAATATCCCGGGTGCCACAGTTATGAGCATGCAGGTTCAGTTTAGAGCCGGTAGCCGCTATGCAAAAAGCAAAGATATCGAGCAAGTTGCTCATATTATGGAGCACTTGGCCTTTGGTGCCAACGCTCTGTTTAAATCTGAACACGATTTTGAAGCGGAATTTACTAAAAATGGTGCCTATCACAACGCCTATACCAGCGATCTTTCGATGGTCTATGAAGCTGATTGTGCTGACTTTGAATGGGATCGTATTTTGGAACTCCAAAAAATCAGTATTTCACAGCCTCGCTTTAACGCAACTGAGCTAGAAGCCGAAAAAGGCAACGTGCGCAGCGAGCTGACAAACTACTTGAATGACCATCCGCGTATCTTGTGGCCCCGCGTCCAACAATTGCTTGGTGAAGACGTTTTAACCTACAGTCAGGCGATTAAAACCATTACTAACGTTACCTTAGCTGATATCCGCGAACATCACCGCCGCACGCATACAACGCAGAATATGCGCTTTGTGATCTCCGGTAAGCTGCGCGGACGAAAGGCAGAGATCCTCCGTCAGCTGAACGATTTTCAATTACCAGAAGGCAGTCGCTTTGAAGTTCCGCGTGACGAGCTAAGCAGCGCCAACCCGACCGTTATTCGTCGTAAAGATGCTACCAACCTAACGTTTGGTCTGACGCTGAGTGTCCCGCGGGAGTTATCAGACGAAGAGTTAGATGCCATGCACAATTTAAACCATATTTTGACCGGAACATCCCATTCGCGAATCTTTGGAAAAGCCCGCGCTAAAGGACTGGCCTATAGCATCGGTGCCTACACCGGAGCAAGTTTCTTTGACAGTGCTTGGGATATTTCTGGCCAAGTAAATCACGATACGGCACCTGCCTTATTTGATATTATTGCAACCGAGCTTAAAGCCGTCCTGGACGGTCAGTTAACTGACCAAGAAATCGATGCTGCCAAATCTTTTGGCCTGGGACGCTACCAAATGGGTGCGCAAACTGTTTCGCAAATTAGCGGATTTTACACTAACCGTTATTTTGCCGATGACTTTATTAAAGATTACGACAAAGTGCCTGATATGATCCGAAAAGTCACCCGTGAAAAAATCATGGCGACCACTCAAAGCTTTATCGATGCTAACACTTGGGTACTGGCGGCTGTCAGCAGTGGTGACCGTGAAGAATTGGTCTCATTGAATGATAAACTTACCGGATTGTTCGAAACAAAGTAGAATAGAGTTATGAAGATTGCGATTGCGGGCTACGGGGTTGAGGGAGAAGCGAGCTACAAATACTGGTCGATCGACCCGGCCAACGAAGTGACAATTGTCGACGAATCAGACTCACCAAAATATTTGCTTCCTGGTGGTGCTCGAACGCTGCTTGGCGCAGGCGCATTCCAAAGACTGGATGAATTCGACATGGTGATTCGAACACCTGGTCTAGCTCCCAATAAAATCAAAACAAATGGTAAAATTTGGTCAGCAACCAATGAGTTCTTTTCACGTTGCCCAGCTGAAATTATTGGTGTCACGGGATCAAAAGGGAAGGGCACAACAGCAAGTTTGATTGCTGCAATTTTGCAATCAGCTGGACGAACCGTTTGGTTAGTCGGAAATATTGGCCAGCCTGCCCTTGAAATCGTGACTAAAATTCAACCACAAGATATCGTGGTCTACGAACTATCAAGCTTCCAGTTATGGGACGTCGAATATTCACCAACTACGGCAGTTGTGCTATTTATCGAGCCAGAGCACCTCGATGTGCACGCTGACATGGCTGAATACGTCGCCGCTAAAGCTCGCATTACTCGTTTTCAAAAACCCGACGACATTGTTGTTTATAACGCTGAAAACGAGTATTCTCGGTCGATTGCCGAATCATCTGCGGCGGTCAAGATAGGGTTCCCTGGTCAAGAAACTGCCCACTTTGACAACGGCTTCTTTTATAATGGTGAACAAAAATTGTGTTCAGTTACCGCACTACAGATTCCTGGTGCTCATAATCAATCCAACGCTGTAGCGGCAATTAATGCGGTCTGGAAATATACCAAGGATGCAGCCGTTATTGAAGCCGGTTTACGTTCATTTAAAGGGTTGCCACACCGTTTAGCCTTTGTCCGTGAAGTAAATAATGTTTCGTATTACGATGATAGTATTGCAACAACTCCCGCTAGTACTGTTGCGGCAATCGCATCGTTTATTCAGCCCAGAGTTGTGATCATAGGTGGAAAAGACAAGGGAGGCGATTACCGTTCCTTGGTAAAAGCCTTTATCACAAGTGGCAAGATCCGGGCAATCATCTCAATCGGTCAGAACGGACCACACATTACCGCTATGTTAGACGATCATAGCCTGCCGCTCGTGCACCGGGTTGATTCCAAAGATATGCGCGACATCGTTGCGATGGCTGCATCGGTTGCTTTGCCGGGTGACGTTGTCATAATGAGTCCAGCTGCGGCGAGTTTTGACATGTTTAAAGATTATGCTGATCGCGGTGATCAGTTTGTGTCCGCCGTTAATAATTTATAAATCTTTACCAGGTACAGTAAGGGCGCGATCACTGATCGCATCGCACTGGGCATCAAGCGGCGGCTGCATAGCACTACTAGACAGCTCAATAATGTCTCGGGTTAGGCGGTTTCCCTACGGGACATTGTCATGATCGTTAACACTCATTCAGTAAGCAGTGTACCGTATCTGCTGTATAGTAGAGGTAATGCAACCACTACTAAAACGACTGAAAGAACTTCACACCCAAGTAGATGCCGCCCTTGGGCGATTATCAATTGAAACTAAAAAAACCGATATTGCTGAACTTGAACGTCAGCTGGCCGTGCCCGAAGTCTGGCATAACCCGGCTGATGCGCAGGCAAAAAGCAAGCAACTTGCTGCCAATAAATCATTAGTTGATCCATGGTTGACACTGCAGGCCCAAACCGCTGACATGGTTGAGCTGATGGACCTCGATGACGATAGTCTGCTGGGTGAGTTTGAAGGCCAGATCATCGCGCTCGAAAAAGAATTTGCTAGTCTTCGCAAAGACTTATTATTTGACGGTGAATACGATGACCATAATGCTATCCTGAGGCTGAGCGCTGGTGTTGGGGGGACGGACGCCCAAGATTGGACCGAAATGCTAGAACGGATGTATTTCCGCTGGGCTGAAAAATCAGGAATGTCAGCTACAACCATCGAGCGATCAAGCGGCGAAGAAGCCGGTCTTAAATCCAGTGTGATTGAAATTGTTGGTCCGTTTGCCTACGGAAAAATGCGTAGTGAAAATGGCGTCCATCGCCTGGTTCGCCTGAGCCCATTTAACAGTGATAACCTCCGTCAAACTAGTTTTGCATTGGTAGAGATTCTGCCACAGATCGATAAACCCGAAGAAGTAAAAATTGACGACAAAGACCTGAAAATTGATGTTTACCGAGCCGGTGGTCACGGTGGTCAATCAGTGAATACCACTGACAGCGCTGTTCGCGTGACACACATTCCTACTGGTATTGTCGTGGCGATTCAAAACGAACGCTCACAACTGCAAAACCGAGAAACTGCTATGAAAATTTTACGTTCAAAACTTGCTCAAATGCAACTTGACCAGCACACCAGCTCGATTACTGATTTACAAGCAGGGGAGTCAGCCAATTGGGGAAGTCAGATTCGAAACTACGTGCTGCATCCCTATACCTTAGTCAAAGATACTCGTACCAAGTTTGAGACCAACAACGCCCAAGGAGTTTTGGACGGAGACCTTGATCCGTTTATGACTGCCTTCCTCGAAGCCCCTGTCAAAGAATAAACTATTGATTATTTAGCGTAAGTGTGATATAATATCAAGCTGAAATCGTGATAGCACGAACCTATTGAACTTTTACAATTATATCTATAGATACGAGGTCCAAACCTCGAAGGAACACTAGTTCTTTTTCAGCCATCGTTCAAGGAGCAGTATATGAAGATCAGTAGCAACATGTCAAAAACTTGCTATGAAATATGGAAACGAGCTGCCCGCGAGGCGACCAATCTCCACCATTCAATGCAAGGTCCCGAGCACATTGTGCTCGCGATGCTTTTAAAAAATGATAGCCCAGCCTACCGGGTGCTCAATTCGGTGGGCGTCACCTACGCCAGAGTGCTACCAATAGTACGACCAATGCATTTGGCAAATGTGGGTAGCCGCTTGATCGAGCAATATAGTGCTTCTGCAGAAGCGATTGGAAAAAATGCCGTTACAATTGCGCGTAAAAATAATGCTACTGCCGTTGCCCGTCCGGGCCATCTGCTGGAGGCAATTTTGCGGTCGGATGACATCAACGTAGTACAACTATTCGACTCTTTGAGAATCAAACGAAAAATTGTACTAGCCAAAATCATTGATGCAGTCAGTGCTGAAGAGAACTGAATTCCTCCCGAGAGGGCCCGCCTGTAAAGGAATGGGCCCTCTCGGCATCTCAATTTTGAACTTCGTATCTATCGATATACCACCCTAAAATAGGGTAGCGTTTATGCTATACTAGACCAAGTAATGATTCTGCTTGATAGGGTAACAAAGACATATGGCAAGGACACGGCGCCGGCACTCAGTCGATTAAGCCTGTTCATCGAACCGCGTGAATTCGTGATTATTATTGGTGCATCTGGTGCTGGTAAATCAACTCTTTTGAAACTTTTGACTAGGGAAGAGAAGCCAACCAGTGGCAAGATCGTGGTTGGTGGTATCGACTACGACACGTTAAAGGACAGCCAGATTCCAATGCTTCGCCGCAAGATTGGTGTCGTTTTCCAAGATTTTAAATTATTACCGCAACGGACGGTATTTGAAAACATTGCCTTTGCCCTGGAAATTGCCGGTATGACTGGTCGTGAAATTAAAAACACCGTACCAAAAGTTATCGATTTAGTCGGTCTATCGGGCAAAGAAAAACAATTCCCTAGTCAATTATCTGGTGGTGAACGCCAACGCGTGGCTATAGCGCGCGCCGTTGTGCGCCAACCAAAAATTCTGATCGCTGACGAACCAACCGGTAATTTAGACCCAAAGCATAGCTGGGATATTGTCCGGCTACTCGAAAAAATTAATAAATATGGTACAACCGTTCTTTTGACGACCCATAACGCCGACATTGTAAACAAGCTCAAAAGACGGGTTATAACCATCGAAGGTGGCAAAATTGTGAGCGACCAAGCAGAGGGAAGTTACCGGCAGTAAATTATGGGTAAGGGAAAGAAAAAACTTGATTCAAAAAGCTACGCTCAGCAAAAGCGGCACCGTCGACAGTGGACGACATTTATGCGAATGTGCCGTTACGGTATTAATAACTTTACCCGTAATGCGTGGTTAACAATTGCCGCTACGGCGATCATGACCATAACGCTACTGGTCATCTTTGTGAGCTTTTCGGCCCGCAACATCTTGGTTGACACGGTTGATCAATTACGTGACCGCGTCAGCATGTCGATTTACGTCAACACTGACACAAAAAAAGAAGCTGTCGCTACTATCACGAGTGATTTAACCAAGCTGTCGAGTGTTAAAGCTGTGGCATTCAAGTCTCCCGAAGACGCTCGATCTGAATTCATTGGCCAAAACAAAAATAGTGCCGATACATTAGCGGCCGTTAAAGAGGCCACCAATAAATTCCCCGGAACATTTAATATTAAAATAAAAGATATTAACGATACCTCGCAGTTACAAAATTTTGTAGATACAAACCAGACATTAAAAGCTAACATTGATTCAAACCGCAAGCCTTCATTCGCCGGTGAGCGCCGCAGTAGCATTGAATCAATCGGCCGAGCAGCTGACTTCGCTCAAAAAGTTGGCATTGTTGCCAGCGCCATTTTCGTCGTCATCTCGATGCTGATTATTTTCAACACTATCCGTATGGCCATCTTTAACCGCCGCGAAGAAATTCAGATGATGAAATTGATTGGAGCCGAACGGGCCTTTATTCGCGGACCGTTTGTAGTTGAAGCAATCGTATACGGATTCTTCGCCGCTCTGATTGCGAGCGGTGTTGGCTATGCGCTGCTTATTTTCGCTGCGCCGACGCTAGGTAGTTACCAGATTAATATCAAGCCAACCCTTGATTTGATGACGTATTACGCTGGCTTTTTCCTACTGGCAATGATCGCAGTCGGTGCGTTGATCGGTATTTTGTCATCACTGATGGCAACCCACCGTTACCTGAAGATGTAGTCGGGGGCACGACTCGAGCTGAAGCTTGACTAACGGTAGTGCTTATGCTAATCTATTTACAGATATGAAACTGCGCTCCACCACACCAGTATCACGTACTCGTTTATCTTTCAAAATGAAAGGTTTGCTGATTGCCATGGTGGTCCTTTTGATGGTTGTCGCCACCTTACCTTTAGCTGGTTTGGCCTCAGCCGATCCTTATGACGATAAGATCGCTGCCCTGACGCAGGATATGGCTCGCTACCAGTCGGAAGCTGATCGTTTGAATGGGGAAGCGGCCACATTACAAAATGCCGTAGCGCAAATTACAAATGAAAAAAATGCTTTGCAATCTCAAATCAACTTGAACCAAACAAAATACGATAAGTTGGTGATTGATATCGCCAGTACTGAAAAGCAAATTAAAGACAACCAAGACGCCCTAGGAACAACGATCGCTGACCTCTATTTAGGGGATAGTATTTCACCAGTTGAAATGCTAGCCAGTAGTACTAACATTGGTGACTTCTTGAACAAACAAGAATATCGTAACTCGGTGAAAGACCAACTAGCCGGCACAATTAGAACGGTCAAAACTTTAAAGATACAACTTGATACCCAAAAATCTGCCGTCGAAACAGTTCTAGCTGATCAAAAAAGTGCTCGCGATAGCCTTGCGGCCAAACAGGCTGAACAATCTAACCTGCTGGCTCAAACTCAAAACGATGAATCAAACTACCAGGGACTCGTTAACAAAAGTGCCTCAGCAATTGCCGAAGCAAAAGCGACCCAAGCTGCCCTGCGAGCTCGGATTAGTGGCAGCGGTGGCTACGTTTTGGTCAACGCCGGTTCATTGCCTGATTATCCATGGAACAACAGCAACTGTGCGATGTGGGGATACCTATCAACCGGTGGAGCTGATGGAAGTGGTGGCGATGGCCGAGGTTATGGCTGTCGTCAATGTGCCAGTTATGCGGCATGGCGGATGGCTAAAGCAACAGGCATCTACCCGTCTTGGGGCAACGCAGTCGAATTTACCAGCAAAGCAAAAGCGATGGGGTATAAAGAAGGTGCTCCACAAGCCGGCTCATTAGCTGTTATGGACCCAGGTAAAGCCGGTCAAGGTTATGGACACGTGGCCTGGGTTGAATCAGTCAGCGGCAACATGGTCACGGTCAGTCAATACAACTACGACTACGGTCAAGGCTACGGTATGTACAGCTTGATGACGCTCAACGCCAACGCCTTTGACCACTATATTCACATTTTGTAATACATTTTAAGCAAACCATAACTTTTATAGCGTATCCTAATCCGGATACGCTATAATTATATACAATAAAGAACCGATTTTTATACATACCACAGGGGGGTACAGTCCATGGCCGAGCATTCACGAAATAGTATCCGAAAAAAATTTGAGCGACCGATTCCAACCAGCTTCAAAATAGCTGCGGTCGTCTTGGTCCTAGCGCTGGGTTATATTGCTGGAACTTTCAACAACCAAATTATTAGTGCGGTTGCACCAGTCTTCGGCATCAAAACATATAGCGGCACAATTGATCTTTCTAGCTTGCAGCAAACCTACCAACAACTGAAGGCTAATTATGACGGCACGATAGATGATAGTAAGTTGATCGAAGGCGCTACGAAGGGTATGGTTGAGTCATTAGGTGACGAATATACACTGTACATGAATAAAGCCGAGACAAAAGGCTTTAACAACGAGCTGTCAGGTACTATCGGTGGCGGTATCGGCGTCGAACTAGGTCTTCGAAGCGGTAAGATAACAGCTCTTCGAATTCTTAAAGATAATCCAGCTGAAAAAGCCGGTCTCCAAGTCGGTGATGTCCTAGTTAAAATCAACGACCAAGACATTCCAGCTAATCAATCGGTTAGTGAAGCCGCTTCACATGTTCGCGGTGACGTCGGTACAACCGTTAAACTAACCGTACTACGCGGCAGCGACACAAAGGACTTTACGATCACTCGGGCTCAAGTAACGAACCCAAGTGTCTACAGCAAAGTGAACGCGGGTGTGGGCATCATGACCATTACTCGGTTTGATGATCAAACCGGACAACTCGCTCGTGAAGCTGCCCAAAGCTTCAAGAACCAGAACGTGAAATCAGTAATTCTTGACCTGCGCGGTAACGGTGGAGGCTACCTAACGGCCGCTCAAGACGTCGCCAGCTTGTGGTTAAATAACCAAGTTGTTGTCAGCGAACGAACCAACGGCACAGTCGTCGACGAACTAAAATCAGCGACTGACCCAATTTTAGCTGGGCTACCAACCGCTGTTCTAGTGAACTCTAGTAGTGCCAGCGCCAGCGAAATTGTCGCCGGAGCGTTGCAAGACCACGGTGTCGCTAAATTAGTTGGTGAAAAAACATTTGGTAAGGGGAGTGTTCAAAAACTTATTGCCCTGCCCGGCGAAACCCAACTAAAAGTTACCATTGCTCGTTGGTATACACCGAACGGCAAGAACATTTCGAAGCAAGGTATCGCTGTCGACAAGCAAGCAACACTGACGGTTGATGACATCAACGCCGGACGTGACCCACAACTTGACGCAGCAAAGGCACTGCTACAGTAGACTCCTA
>JAYVYE010000040.1:0-8476 GCA_043784545.1 Candidatus Microsaccharimonas sp. | reverse complement strand
TTGACCAGACGATTGAACTATTCCCGGATGTATTGAGCATTGAAGTCATGCACCGCAATCGTTTAGTGCCATTACGAGCGGGCAGTGATTCCTCATCGTGGCACTTCGGTGTGACTACTCAGACACCGCAATCATTCTTGCGCGAACTAAGTGAAAAATACTCGGCGCAGGCTCAAAATACTATCTTTGTGCTGATTAGCCTAGGTGGATTTAATACCCTCATGAACCGTTACGACCCACCAGTCGTGACTATTTATGATGATATCAAGATTGCCAAAGAAGGTGATAGTGACACAATCGGTGAAGTCAGCAAGACCCTGAACTCTGTGGGTAGCGACGAGGTATTCGATTATTTGATCACTCAAGCCGATCGTTTGGGCGCCAGTGACATACATATCGAAAACCAACGTAACGCTATTAGGATTCGAATGCGTATTGATGGTGCGTTACACCCAGTGGCTGAACTAGACAGCGACCGTTATCGCGTTATTCTGGGCGCACTCGCTTCGCGGGCAAACATTTCGACGGCTGCAAATGAACCGCAATCCGGACACCTACAAAAAGAAATTACCATCGATGGCGCAACCCACCTTCTGAATATGCGGGTTGAGGTTATTCCAACCATGTACGGCCAAGACGCAGTACTTCGTTTGTTTAACTACGATGAATCGATGTTAAGTCTTGATCGTCTTGGCATTGGCCCCGATGAACGCAAAGAAATAGATGAGATAATTAGTCACCCCCGTGGAATGGTATTGATGGTTGGTCCAACTGGATCTGGCAAGTCAACCACACTGTATAGCATGATTAACGCATTAAATACGACTGACCGCAAAATTATAACGCTGGAAGATCCAATTGAATTTGGAATTTCCGGTATCTCACAAATCCCAGTTGATACCACTGGCGGCCAAAGTTTCGCTGATCACCTTCGATCTGTTCTTCGACTTGACCCTGATGTCGTCATGGTTGGTGAGATCCGGGATGCGGATACGGCCAAGACAGCGATCCGAGCTTCAATTACCGGTCACCTTGTGCTCTCAACGTTCCACGCTAACTCAACTGCATCGGCTTTTAGTCGCATGATTGATCTCATCGGTGTAAACCCAATATTCAGTTCGGCAATTCGACTAGTAATTGCTCAGCGGTTAGTACGTCGTTTGGATGACCAATCAAAAGAAGCCTATGATCCCGACGAAGCCACCCGTAACTGGGTGAAGGCTGCTTTAGCAAACTTGCCGACGCACATTGAAAAGCCGGACATGGAAAGTTTTAAGTTATGGCGGCCTGTAGTCAGTGAGAAGTCCCCCTTTGGCTATAGTGGGCGAATTGTCATAATGGAGCAGATGGTTGTGAACGAAGCCATACAGCAGTTCTTACGTGGCGACATCGCCGAAATACATTCAGAGGTTATAGACCAGACAGCTCGTACCAATGGAATGGTTTCGCTACTGGAGCATGGTATTTTGGCAGCACTGCGGGGTGACACTACTTTGGATGAAGTGAACCGGGTTATTTAATCTGGCTTCAGACCTTTCCATAACAGATCAACTATGGTATATTAGATATTCGATTGTATATATAAAAAAGTAAGTGAGATATAGATGAGTTTTGAACTTATTAAATTGGTAAACGAAGCACAGAAAAAACCTGCTGTTGTTGACGCTAAAAGCGGTGACACTGTTAAAGTTCACCAAAAAATTAAAGAAGGTGTCAAAGAACGTATTCAGATTTTTGAAGGTGTTGTGATTCGGGTTGATCGTGCAAACTCGCACACTGCACGTATTACGGTTCGTAAAATCGCTAGTGGCGTTGGCGTCGAAAAGAGCTTTCTTCTGCACAGTCCACTGGTTGAAAAGATTGAAATTACTCGTCGTTCGAAAGTGCGCCGCAACTATCTCTCGTATCTTCGCGAACGAAGCGGTAAAAGCGCTCGTCTTAAAGGTGTTAACTTTGATCGTGAAAGTGTTAACGATATTCGTGATCTTCATGCCGAAGAAGAAGCCGCTCGCTTGAAAGAAGCAGCACATGTCGCAGCTGAAGTTAAGTCAGCCGAAAAAGCCGCTGTAAATGCCGAACTTGTTGCTAAACAAGCCGAAGTCGAAGCACGACACGAACAAGCCTAAATCTACGGCTCACATCCAAACGCCTCGAGTAGCTACGCGGGGCGTTTTTGTTTTATATAAGAATGTGATAAGAATCACAGTATATAGTAGGTACTATGATCTTAGGAATTGATGAAGTTGGACGCGGACCTTGGGCAGGACCATTAGTTGTCGGGGCAGTAGTGCTTGGCACAGCTGTTATTGATGGATTAACCGATAGCAAAAAGCTATCAAAAAAGAAACGCGACCAATTGGACTTAGTAATTCGAGACCAAGCCAGTGGCTTTGGACTTGGCTGGGTACAGGCCGACGAATTAGATATGATAGGACTCGCTGCAGCATTACGCCTAGCCACAATTCGGGCCGTTGAACAAGTGCATGCATCGTATAGTGAAATTATAATTGATGGAACAATCAATTTTTTAAGCGAAACAACAAAAGGCCAGTACGTCACGACACTTCCAAAGGCCGACTTATTAATACCAAGCGTATCGGCTGCTTCGATTATTGCTAAGGTAGCGAGGGATAATTTTATGGCCTTACAGGATGATGTATATCCCGGCTATGGCTTTAGCAGCCATGTCGGTTATGGGACAGTAGCACATCGCTCTGCTATCGAGAAAATTGGTGTAACGCCGCTACACCGAATATCATTCGCTCCACTTGCAAAATATAAACCTCAAATCGCTTTAGCAGCCAGAACTACCAAACAAATCGGTGACGAAGCCGAATCAGAAGTCGAAAAGTACTTGGTAATTCTGGGACACGACATCCTAGAGCGAAACTGGAAAACAAAATTTTGCGAAATCGATATAATTTCATTAAAAAACAAAACCTATTACTTTTCTGAAGTGAAATATCGTAAAAGGATAGTACAGGGAAGTGGGTTAGAGGCAATTACAAAAAAGAAACAACAGCAAATGAAATTTGCAGCTGAATATTACGTAGCTATTCACAAGTTAAAGGATGTCGATCTTCGTCTGGCTGCGGTGTCCGTTACCGGTACACCGCCACAGGTAGAATCCTATCTAGAGATCGAGTAAAGCAGTACGAACGGCCTGCTCGTCGCGGGCAATGTGTTCAATCTTGCCACTGAGTTCCAAGATACCTAGTTCAATGTTGCGCTTTAAGGCGACTTGATCCTTCATAGGATTAAAAAATGCTTTATATTCTTCAAGCTGCTCAGCAGTAGTGAGACAAATAGCCACGTATCTTGGGAAAGCGTCATAACTCTTATCGCCAGCAAAGGTTTCTTCCATCCAGTGCCAGTTATCACGGCCCCACAGCCAGGCCGCAGTCCGAGCGTGCCGGTTACGAAGTAGCCACACAAACCAGCGCATGAAATCTTGAGGCCGAACGATGGTCGGATCTTTCAAGATACCAAACAGCCGTTTAATTACATCTGAATTTTTGGTTGACGTAATAGCTGAAGCAATATCCTCTTTCAATTCACTTGAGTTCGTTTTCTGGTGAACCGCTAAAAGTTCGTCAATAATTGATTGGTTTTCGGCGTAACGAACAACAGTTGCGATGATATTAACACGTAAATTTGGATTAATTTCTTCCAAAGCGGTTGTTTCATAAATTGATTGCACCTTAGCTAGTACGATTGCATTTTCGCTATAAATCATCAGCCCAACAATTATGCTACGCAATTTCGTGTCAGATTCCCGTTCGTTTGGCTGTGGCTCCCAGCCCAATCTATCAAACTGCTTTTGAGCAAGGACGGCAGCATATGCACGGAGCTTATTTTCAAGTACTATATCATTTTCAACGAACTTCTTTAACTCATTTAATGCCACCAACATAATATCCCAGACGGCCTCAACGGTTTCGTCCTTATAATAACTTAGCAAAGGCACGAGGGAAGCACTTGAAACGAGGCTAGCTTGTGCTAGGAGGGCTTGTTCATTAAGTAGTTTTAAGCGATCGATGTCCGACAATGTTGCCAAAGAGCCAAGCAGCTTGGCGAGTAAGGACGGTGTGTAATGGGTAATAAAGTGCGCTGTGCTTTCGTGATTTATGACCAGTGGGAGGTCTGAACTACGGGTAACAGTCAATGTCTTTTCAGTCAAAAGCTTTGGTAAGTTTTGGTCTGAAGCACCAAGAGGAATTGGCCAGATCTTTTCAGAAGGTTGGTGTACACCAATAAAAAATTGTTTTTGAGACAGATGAATCTGGTCAGCTTCTTCGGACACGGTCAACACCGGATAGCCTGATTGTGAGATCCAGGTATTCATCAGTAAACCGATATCTTGTCCAGAAACTGCGCTGAGGCATTCCCATAAATCATTTGCCTCAGTATTTTGATAGGCATACTTTTTAAAATAGTTTTTCAAGCCGGCCTGAAGCGTCGTTTCGCCAATATATGTTTGCAACATGCGTAATAAACGGCCACCTTTAGCGTATACAATGGAAGGATCAAAGATCGTGGTTATTTCATCTGGATGATTCACTTCTGTGCGGATAGCTTGGACTCCATCTAAACTATCGCGGCGGAGTGCTTGGACGACTTCATAGGTTGCCTGGTCTAGCCAAATATTCCAATCAGGCTCTAGTGCATCGACGCAGACATACTCCATCATATTCGCAAAACTTTCGTTAAGCCACAGATCGTTCCACCATTTCATGGTGACGAGGTTTCCAAACCATTGGTGGCTTAATTCGTGGGTGATTGTAAGGGCGGCTTGTTGACGAGTTTGTAGTGAACCAGTCTTTGGGTCGGTTAACAGGGCAATTTCACGGTACGTTATGAGCCCCCAGTTCTCCATTGCACCAGATGAAAAATCGGGCAAAGCGACGTGATCCGATTTCGGGAGAGGATAGGGAACATCAAAATAATCATCAAAAAAATCAATACCGCGGGTTGCAATGTCTAGTGCAAAGTCGAGGCTTGCCAGTGTCTGTGCGGGTGTTGCGTAAATGTTAACTTCTACACCACTTTTAGTTGTTGCAGATTTCTTTCGCAGTTCTCCCACCACCCAGGCGAGCAGGTAGCTACTCATGCGCGGTGAAGTTTCAAACTGTGTGACGAGTAGCTGGTCTTCGACGCGCTGTTGTCTAATGGGCATGTTTCCAAGCACTGTCACATTTTGTTCAGTTGTCAAAATGACATCAAAAGTAGCTTTTGCCTCTGGCTCGTCAATACACGGAAAAACTTCTCGAGCGTGGTGGCTTTCGAATTGAGTGGCAAGTAATTCTTTTTTTATTCCATCATGATCGTAATAACAGGGGTAAAGTCCATGCATACCATCGGTAATCTTACCGGAGAAGCCGATAACAACCACATGTTCGCCTTCTTTAATGTCAGGATGAGTAATGTACAATTCTTGGTCTTCAAGTCCAAAGTCCGCCTTCTTGCCGTCAATTGTTACCGAGTGAATCAAGAGGTCTTTAGAGTGGAGAATTATATTAGTTGCGCCTGCGGTTGAGGCGCCGTTTATCAATACGGTACCTTCAAAGGCTCGCCCATACCTGTCAAGTGAGACTGAAAGTTGATAATGGTCAGGAACAAAAGTTTGAATAAGTCGGGCTACAGTTTGCATTCATCTAGTATAGCAATCAAATCGGGGAGGATGAAGTTTAATAATTCTTATACAAAGCTACGCGCGGCTTGAACAAATAACGACATGATTACATACTAATGATCATGAAGATACGTCCACGAAGGATAATGGCAGTCGTTCTGAGTTTGATTGGTCTGGGGTTGACCATCTTATTGGCAGCCCCTCCGGTTATAGAGAATACGCAACAAATAACGCCCGCTGTCCCAACGATTGCTCAAACTGGCTCAGCAGCAAAAACACTCGAACAGTTGGTAGTGAAAGGACGTGCACCCAAAACAGGTTATTCGCGCAGTCAATTCGGCGGCAGTTGGTCAATAACCAGCGGCTGTGACACCAGAAATATTATTTTGCACCGCGATTTACAAAATCCAGTTCTAGATAGTACCTGTACTGTGATTGGTGGCACGTTGAATGATCCTTACACCGGAACAATAATACAATTTGAAAAAGGAAGTAGTTTGGTACAAATTGATCACGTGGTAGCGATTTCAAATGCTTGGCAAACAGGCGCGCAACTACTAACTAAAGTGCAGCGCATCCAACTCGCTAATGACCCACTAGAACTACTTGCGGTGCAGGGCGATGCCAACCAGCAGAAAAGTGACGGCGACGCCGCAACTTGGTTACCGTCAAATAAACCTTTCCGTTGCCAATACGCTGCTCGCCAAATAGCAATAAAACAGAAATATATGTTGTGGGTAACGGCAGCTGAAAAGCAGGCGCTATCAGGTGTACTGGCGGGTTGTCCCGATCAAGCATTACCTGCAAAATAGGATGTATTGCGGTCCGTAAAAAAATTAGGTATAATAACGACAGTACATTCCGGCCACCAGGTCGGAATTTTTGATAAAGAATCCCCCGCATATTAACCCCGAAAGGATTATTACCATGGAAGAACTAAACCTAAAACAATTGACACTGGCTGTCCGCACTATCGCCGAAGAAAAAAACCTTCCCGAGGAAGTTGTTATTTCCGTAATTGAACAAGCCATCGCAGCTGCATGGCGTCGCGATAACGGCGAACGTGACCAAGAAGTCCGAAGTGAGCTGAACGTTAACGACGGAACGGCAAAGGTTTTTGTTGCCCGTGAAGTTGTCGAAGCTGTTGGATCTGATGCTCATGAAATTAGCTTTGACGACGCAAAAAAAATCAAGAAAGACGCTGAAATTGGTGACATGATCGAAGAAATGCACGAAGTTAGTAGCTTTGGACGCGTCGCCGCTCAAACTGCCAAGCAAGTTGTCTTGCAGCGTTTGCGCGAAGCTGAACGTGAAGTAGTATTGAGTGAATTTGAAGATAAAATAGGTACCGTCGTTAACGGTACTGTTCAACGTGTAGAACCACGCGTCATCCGCATCGAAGTTGGTAAAGCCAACGGTATCATTCCCCAGAGTGAACAAATTCAAGGCGAATATTATAGCGTCGGTGCTCGTATCAAGGTATTTATCAAGGATATCGAACGCGATAACCGTGGCCCTCAACTAATTTTGAGCCGCGGAAACGAAGAATTTATCGAATATCTTTTTCGACAGGAAGTTCCTGAACTCGAATCAGGTGCGGTTGAGATTAAAAAAATTGCTCGTGAAGCTGGTCGCCGAACAAAACTTGCTGTTGCTAGCACTGTTCCTGGCGTTGATCCAGTCGGTACGTTTGTCGGCGGTCACGGTACTCGTGTCCAAGCCGTTATGAACGAAGTTGGTGATCAAGAAAAGATCGATATTGTCACTTTTGATGCTAATATCGAGCAATTTATCAAAAACGCTTTGAGCCCAGCCGAAGTCAGTAAAGTTGTTATCAACGAAACGGACAAACGGGCAACTGTTTACGTCAATGAAGACCAACAGTCCATTGCAATCGGTCGCGGTGGCCAAAATGTTCGTTTAGCGAGCCGTTTGACAGGTTACGAACTAGATATTGAACAAGCTGTTGCAGCTACAAAACCAGCCGCTGACAAACTTCCTAAAAAGAACATTGAAGATAGTCTATTAAACGCAGTCGAAGAGTCAACTGACGAAAAATAAGCGCTCATTACATCAAACAATAAATTAGCACTCTATTGCAACGAGTGCTAATTTTGCTATACTAGATAGAGAACGCAAGCAGACACAAACATTAGGCTTGCGCTTCTTATACGGGAGGATAGATAATAAGATTATGGCTGATGATTTCGCAGAATTTATCTCACATCTTACTGATAACGCTCGGACTAGCTTGCATCATGCGACATTGATCGCTCAAGGCTACGGTAGCCCATATATTGGCACAGAACACCTCCTTTTAGGTGTTATGGCACAGGGTGCATCGGTCGGCCCATTGATCGGCCCGCATGCGAGTCTTTCGCATGCGCACCGTAATAGTGATCACCCTCGCGGCGGCGGATCGTCGCCGGCTTGAGGCCCACTACCAGAGACCGCAACGCCGCCCAGAAGCACGCTTGGCGCGCCGCGATCGTGTTGCTGAGCGCTGATGGCGTTGGCACCAACGAACTCATGCGCCGCACCGGCAAGTCCAAGACCTGCGTCTGGCGCTGGCAGGAGCGGTTCATGCAGGACGGGGTCGACGGGCTGCTTCGTGACAAGACGCGCCCTTTCGCGCATCCCCCGGTTTGCCCCTCAGGTGGCCGAACGTGTAGTAGCACTCACCTTGACCGACCCGCCAGGCGAGACGACCCATTGGACGGCTGAAATGATGGCGCAAGCCGGCGGCCTCAGAGTCGGATTCAAAATTATGCTTCGCGATTTCATGATCTTGCGATGCGTCTGGTGAAGAGTTGGATGGAGGCGACAAAGAGCCAAGCGGTTGCG
>JAYVYE010000039.1:0-2094 GCA_043784545.1 Candidatus Microsaccharimonas sp. | reverse complement strand
TAACTCGTCGTCCGTAAAATCTGTATCTTCGCTCATTTGTTTTCCAATCTGTATCGACCCAACGACTAGGAGGTGTTGGGGCAGGGTTAATGTTGCGGGATTTTTTGAGTTTGGGAACTCACGCTATTGGCGGCATAACCATTCACCGCGATAACATCTTGCTATGGGGTATTTATACTGCGTGATAGCGATGACAGTTGTAGCAAGGCGGCCCGTAAGCACACACCCGACTAAGAAAAGGATAGACGAATTAACTCAATCTGTCAAGGGAGTTAAGTTGCTATATTAGCCGTACCCGCGCCTGAGACTCCACCTTGGCTGGCGGCGAGATTGCCACTTGTTTGAAATCCAGCAACCCTCGCGTCCTTAACTCGTTTGAGAGCACTCATAGAGTTAGCATCAGTCTGGAACTCTGCATTTATGAGTTCCTGTGATGTAAGAGAACCCGATGTATCTCCAGGAAGTTGCTGCCCAAACTGTGTCATTTGGGATAGGTCGCCAAATCCTGTGTGTGCTTGGGCTTGGCTGAATCCTTGTGCGGCAAGGGAATCTGCCTGTTCGGTAGTAGCCCCGAAATTAAATCGAGCTGCTTCTGCACCAATTCTTGCCGAGGAAACCTTATTGGCTATAACTGAGGAGGCCACATCTGGGTCTAACATGTGTAACACCATGTCACCTTTTGTGAGTCCGAAGCGTTTGGAAAGTTGATCCAAAACATAAGAGTCTTTCTCGTCGAGGGCTGCATGACCTGCATTTAAGCGTTGTTGCATCTCGTATGGGGATACATCCTTAGTCATTATATCGCCTAGAAGTTTATTGTTGTTATAGACGTTAGGAGATATTCCGGCGCTAATCATAACTTCCTTGTACTTGGCTTCCGTGGCTAGGTAATCTGCTGGACTAAGTACAGGCAGTCCTTGCTTTAAGCGTGTTTGGTTTGCAGCAAATCTATTCTTCCATGAATCAGTAGATTGCATGGCCAGCATCGCCGTAGAACTGTCATAACCACCGCTAGTTATTAGGTTGCGGTAATCATTCCAAAGTTCTCCCACCCCATATTGCTTAAGTAGGTTTTCTCCAACTGTGAGCCAATTCTTTTGTGCGGCGGCATCTGCGGCTGATACACCATAATCCACTTCACTTTTAGTTCCATCAGAGAAGGTTGTTATTATCCATTGGTGTCCATCGCGGTCAATCTTATCTGTGCTGATTACGGTTTTAGAACCAACGGGTGTGACAACAGGTGGTGTTACAGGTGTTACAGGTGTTACAGGTGGAGTGACGGGTGGTGTTACGGGCGTGATAGGCGTGATAGGAGTGACGGGAGTGACGGGGGGTGTAATAGGAGTGGTAGGTGGAGTAGCAGAAGCCTTAGCAATTCCGGCGAGGGTCGAAGTATCAGTAGTTGTATTCGCGGTAGGGGAAGAAGTTTTGCGCTTAGATGCGCGAGAGATACCTTCAAGCGAGGATGTGTCTATTCTAGCCATTATCCACTAACCTTTCCAAAGGATTTAAGTAAATCATTCACGCCACCCATAATCGTATCTCGGGCGTTATTTGTTTTGCCCCACTCAGGGCGAGACTTAATCTGTCTTTCAAAGTCATAGAGTGCCATTGGCTTTTGGTTGGCTGGGTCAGACCCCATAAGGGCATCACGAACCATCTTGCCATAGCCAGTAGATGAGCCAATATCAATTTGGTCAGTTGGGATTTGAAGTAGGTTTGCTAAAGTGTTGATGTAAGGGGCGGCGACATTTCTTACCGTTTGACCGCTATCTAAAGCAGGGGCGAAAGCACTAAATGTACCCTTTGCTTGCTGGAGAAGGTACGCCTTTTGTGTGTCAAGGGTTGTCTTACCAAGAAGATTACTCATAGCAGATGCCGTAAACCAGTCATCGCCCATCGCACTTGGATTACTTGACGGTGGTAGAGCCAAGTTGCTTAATCCCATTTGACCCGCATAGGCTTTGAGTGCCATAACATCGTTGGCTGCTTGACCACCTGGTAGGGCTAGGTTAATTTTACCTACCTCTGCTAAGTGAGCAGTTATGGCAGCATTAGTTACTAATGCGTTGCCTTTTTGGTCCATCCACC
>JAYVYE010000038.1:0-2314 GCA_043784545.1 Candidatus Microsaccharimonas sp. | reverse complement strand
TTAGTAAGTCTCCCAAATCCACCTGTCGTCACGAGTAGGTCTCCATACCCCTCATTAAAAAGATTTGCTGCTGCCTGTGCTGTTCTAACATCACTATTGCCAAGTGCAATGATACAATCAGCTTTTTCAGTTTTCTGATTCAGCACGTTGAAGTCCCATAAGATTTTAGCCAAAGATGTATCATTATTCATGTATTGATTATACCAAGCAAAAGTGCAAACTGGACTCGAACCGCACGAACAGAAGTGGAATTTCACTTAATATAAAAAGTAGATTATCACAATGATAATCTACCTCTTTAAAGTTCTCTTGGCTCAGCATCTCGGTCTAGAACCATCGAAAAAATGGTTCAGGATATCAGCCCTCAAGATACAGACCAAAGTATCCAGTTATATTTTCTAAGTATTCCTGAGTAGGCGCGTTGCTTCCTGGATACTTCACTAAACCGTTTTGGCTGGCATATACGGGAATAAATTCACTATCTTCGGCGATGAAATGAGATTGACTAGGAAAATCTTCGAAGACTAATACATATTTTTTGCCATTAGCTGTAAAATAATGAGCAAACGTATCTTCTCCTATTTTTCCGTGATCATTCCAGGATATATGACCGAACTTAATAGCATACTGGGGTAGAATATTTTTTTCATAAAGTTGTTCGATGTCTGAATAATTTACCACTTCCATGAATATTACTATACATAGGTGTACTAAAATTGAATACCCCGCCACTCTTTCGAGTGGCGAGGTTAGATTCACCTTCCTTTACCTAGGTGGTCGATGAAACGAGACAAGATTCGGCGAATCTTGATAGTAAACGACATGCCCATGGCCCTTTCCGAGGGGATTTCCACCAGCACCACCGTAGTAGATGTTAATCGTCTGACGACCAGAGCGTGAATCGAGGCCTGATTCTTTGATGGCATTCTTTCCCTCGAAAGTACACGCCTCAGCGAATCCTCCGTCAAACCGCTGCCACCTAGGGTCATCCGTGAAATTATGCGACCCATGGGGATCAGACGGCTCACGTCTGTATGTCACCTTTCCATTGCAATCTGTTGCGTAGTGTCCATGGCCAGGACCGTTAGGCAAGCCTAACCCACCGAAGTAGAAATTCATTCCACTGTCTGGGGTTGATCTGACCATTATCTCATCAAGGTACTGATACGGAACGCCAGCGCGCTCCGCAAGTCGCTTGTTCTTTTCTGTATGAAGTTTTCGCTCCGCAAGAATAAACTCGAGTCGAGACTTGAAAGCACTTGACGCCTTGTCGAATGCCGCCTTGGCTGCCTTGAACTCGATCTGCGTCCGCTCATGTGCAGCTTTCGCCGCGTCGAACTCACGCTTCGCAGAATCAAATTGTCCTTTGGCTGTTTGGAAAGCAGGCGCATAAGACTTTTGATGATCACCGGCGGATCGCAGTTCAGCAACCAGTCGACGACGTTCTTCAACGTAGCTTTGAGATTCGGCCTTATAAGCCCGTCCTTGGTCAGCATAGCTTTTTGCGCCAAGACCGTCACGACGGTCATAGGCGGAAGAAGCGCTGTCGTACGAACTTTTCATGTTCTGAAAAGCTCTCTCTTGCAAGTCGTTGAGCTGCCCAATGCGTGGTCCCTTGGAATCACGCAAACGTTGCAGATCTTCCCAGGCACTTTGCTGAGCATGATATGCCCGGTCTTTCTCTTCGAAAGCGGCGTGCATTTTATCGCCCGCTGCTTTTCGACGCTTCCAGGATGTATCTTGCGCATCATACGCAGTTTGTTTGCGGTTGAAAGCTAGATCCTGGGCAACTTTGAGTCGGTCAAGTTCGGCATCTTTTGCCATCGTTATCACCTAATTGTATAAGGAGCGAAAGTCACATCGGTTGATATGATGGGATATTTATATCATAAAAATATATAAATTACAATGGCACGTAAAACGGATCACGGTCTAGAACATTAATATCCGCAAGGAAGAAGACCCGGCTGGTCTCGTACTATTTTGAAAAGCGTGGCTCTAGTGTTAATTCTCCTATCATAAGTTTGATAAACGGTGTGACTTATGACTCTCTTCAAATGAAAACCTCAACGGAGGTAAAACAAAGACCGGCCACAGGGACCGGTCTTGAACTTTTGAGTATCTATCTTGGCTCCGACGGCTGGACTCGAACCAGCAGCCTCGAAGTTAACAGCTTCTTGCTCCACCATTGAGCTACGTCGGAATACAAATGGTATTATACCTTTACCCCTGTCACCTCGTCAATGGTACTAGTCGATTATCGCAATTTTGCTAGACGAGCTTTGGTTGATTCATACGCGCCATCAAGGCCGAG
>JAYVYE010000037.1:0-15460 GCA_043784545.1 Candidatus Microsaccharimonas sp. | reverse complement strand
CATTAACCAGAAAAATTCTGATTTATTTTATTAAGAATTAGCTCAAGCTGTTCTTGGCCAAATATATACAGGCGTTTTCTATTTCGTCTATGATTATTTGTACAAGAAGGCTCGTGTCGAGCGCAGTGCATCTATTATAGCACACTACGCTCGATTAAGCAAGTTCTAGCTTTTAGCTGTATTGTTTGGTACCAGCAGTGTCAGTGCTGATGGTCGAGAAACGCTCGTGTCGTACTAAAGAAGCGCTTTTAGGCTTAGGCTTAGTCGTCCACGATCATCGATACCAATCAGCTTGGCTTTGACGATTTGGCCTTCGTGCAGTACGTCTTCAACTCGTTCAACGCGTTCGGTAGAAAGTTCAGAAATGTGGACCATTCCATCGGTGCCCGGCATGATGTTGATAAAGGCGCCAAAGTCCTTAATACTGACTACAGTACCTTCGTATATTGTGCCGATTTCAGGTTCTTCGGTCAGGCTACGGATCCAGGCAAGAGCCTTTTCGATCTTTTCACCGTCAGCGGCAGCTACCGTAATCAGTCCATCGTCCTTGATGTCAATTTCCGCACCGGTTTCGGCCGTAATCTTGTTAATGACTTCACCACCCTTACCAATAACTGCCCCGATTTTCTCAGGGTTGATTTTGATTTTCTCAATGCGAGGCGCGTATGGGCTGAGTGATTCATTCGGCTTGGCCATTGTTTCGAGCATGTGCTTCAAAATGTGGTCCCGGCCTACTTTGGCGGTCATCAAGGCTTCGCGCAGTGTCTCAACTGGCAGACCGTGAACCTTCATGTCCATTTGAAGGGCAGTAATTCCGTCCGCGGTTCCAGCCGATTTAAAGTCCATGTCACCAGCGAAATCTTCGGCATCAGCAATGTCAGACAAAATGTATGACTTGTCACCATCGACAATCAGCCCCATGGCAATACCGGAAACTGGTGCTTTTATTGGCACTCCGGCGTCCATGAGTGCCAAAATACTACTGCAGGTAGCGGCCATCGAGGTTGAACCATTTTGGCTCATGATCTCGGTGACGCTACGGATGGCGTAAGGAAAGTCTTCTTCAGACGGAAGCACCGGAAGAACAGCACGTTCTGCCAGGTAGCCGTGTCCAATTTCGCGTCGGCCAGGACCACCGAGCCGCTGTACTTCTCCAACCGTGTAGCCAGGGGCGTTGTAGTGGTGCATGTAGCGTCGTTCACCGTCACTAATTTCCATCGTATCAACCATTTGGGCGTAGCTGAGGGGTGCCAAGGTAACAATATTTAGCCCCTGGGTCATACCGCGCGTAAATAGGGCTGAGCCGTGTGTACGCGGCAATACCCCCACTTCGCTGGAAAGCTGACGGATTTCGTCGAATTTACGACCGTCTGGACGTAGGTTATCTTCAACGATACCGCGGCGAACATCTTTGTGAACGGCTGAGGTAAAGGCTTCGTCGTACTCACCCTTATTGGCTTTGTATTCATCAGCGCCAAGTTTTTCAGTCATTTCTGCGTGAAAGGCCCAACGAATTTGGTTTACCATTTCATTTCGTTCAGCGTACGGCTTGCGAACCGCTTCACCGAGTTTGCCATGGACCCATTCGTCGACAGTTGTTTGAATGGTTTCATCAGGTAGGACCAACGCATATTCTTGAGCAACTGGGGCGATCCTGGCAGCCAGTTCTTTTTGAAGCTTGATGGCTGGTTGGTAGTGTTCATAGGCCCAGGCTAGTGCATCAGCGATGACTTCTTCTGGCACTTGATCAGCGCCGGCTTCAACCATCGTAATACCGCCTTCAATACCAGCAACGACAAGATCGAGGTCGCTTGCTTCGCGTTCTTCTGGGCTGAGGAAAGCTTTGAACTCACCATTTACGCGGCCAATACGAAGTCCGGCAACTGGACCATCAAAAGGTGTTCCAGTTAACATCAAAGCTGCACTTGCAGCTAACATTCCGATCATGTCAGGACGAAACGACGGGTCCATCGAAAGAACCGTCGCAACAACTTGAACTTCCTGGCGGTAGCCTTTAGGGAACAACGGACGAATTGGACGGTCGATAATACGACCAATCAAAACTGCTTCATCAGACGGACGACCTTCACGTTTAATAAAACGGCTACCACTGATTTTGCCAGCTGCATACATTTTTTCTTCATA
The DNA here is from genome assembly GCA_043784545.1 of Candidatus Microsaccharimonas sp. GTDB lineage: Bacteria > Patescibacteriota > Saccharimonadia > Saccharimonadales > Saccharimonadaceae > Microsaccharimonas. The sequence goes on along the minus strand of JAYVYE010000037.1, from coordinate 13,315 downwards.
GTCGATAGAGAGAGGGAAATAATCTAAAACAACTGGACGCGTTCCGACTTGAGCAGTTCCCAGGACGACAGTTTCGCCGTACGTTACCATGACTGAGCCGGTGCTGCGAAAGCCAACCCGGTTGACTTCTAGTTTCAAGGGTCGTCCCTCGAACTCAGTTGTTACTGAAATAATATCCTTACCGAAAGGGTTAATTGTTGCCATGTAGGCTCCTCCTTGTTATGCACGAGCGAAGTAACGGGTGTACCTGTTCTAGATTTCAGAACAGCTGCATCCAGCACCTCTCCATGCTTGTTTACATCTTTATTATAGCACTGTTATCTGTGTTAGATTTTCAATACTTCGCTGAGAACGATCGACCTCTAGCTCCTTAGCACCGACTTGCGTAGGAGTTTAAGATGCCTTCACATCCCGCCGCAGGAAGAATAAGAACGCCACTAGTAACGAGAGGAGTGAGAGGACTCCGTATACCACCACATTCCCCCATTCGATCGTGCCTTTGGCAATATCGGTGGCTGGAAAATAGTGGAACAACGAAAGCCATTCGTAATTTTTCAGCCAATCGACTGATTTTGAGAAAGTGGTTAACAAAAAGCTCCCAATCGTCAGGATAATGCCGACGCCCGTCGTTAACCCATGCTTGCCACTTGCGATACCGATACTGAAAATGAGTGTCGCCGTGGTAATAACCATCAACCAGGTAAAGGCAACTAGCCGCACAAGCACCATACCATCCAAACTTTGGTGAATCTGTAGGAGGCCAAGGCCAATGCCAGCAGCTGTTGCCAATGACACCACTAGACAAATGACTATAATGGCAAGCCACTTGCCGAAAATAATCTTCGTGCGACTTATCGGCATCGCAACTAGCGTGCGCAGTTGCCCTTTATCTTCCTCGCCAACCGTCAAGCTTACAGCCAGCAGAATCGACAAAATACTAATAAAGATTGGCAAGCGAATATCGAAGATCTGGCTTCCTAGATAGCCAGGTAATTGACGCCAATCTTGCAGATTGCCAACAAGTCCCTCAAGTGCAGGAGGTAGACTTTTTAATAATTGGTCAATCTGACCACCGTTAAACGAGGTATAGAATGAGGTAAGCGCAAAGGCTAGAAACCCAATACCACATGTCCAGCCCAGGATAAAGAACCGCTTATCACGAAGTGTTTTTGTAATTAGATTAAACACGGTTAGACTCCCGAGGCACAGTTTCAAGCTGAGACGTCGTCGTCTCTTCGTCAAGATCCTCAAAGACTACCTCGGCACTATCGTCAATTATCGTCATGTCTTGCAAATGAGGAAGCGTCCCGATCCACTCTTGTAAGCGCAGCGCCTTATCTCTAAAGATGAACTGGAGTATATAGCCGTCATCGCGCTTCTCGTACTCGACCGACTCGGCAGCTTTTGGCGGCAGTACTTTTTCTTTAGTAATAACGCGGATTTGCTTGCCAGATATTTTTCCAAGGTCAGAAGCGGGCATATCCTTCACCAACCTTCCTTTCTTGATGAGTAAAACTCTTGAACACACATCAACTACCTCTTTTAGGTAGTGTGATGACATAAAGATGGTTGTCCCCTTTTCAGCCTCTTCACGGACGAGTTCAAGGAAATGTTGCTGCATGAGAGGATCGAGGCCACTACTTGGCTCGTCTAAAATCACCAGGTCAGGTTCAGTCATAAAGGCAGCAATAAGGGCGATTTTTTGCTTATTGCCCCTAGAGAGTTTGATAATTTTTTTATCCAACTTGGGATCGAATCGTTGCACCAATTCCTTGAACATCGTTGTTTTAAGAGAAGTTCTGTAACTTCGGGCAACAAAAGACAGATATTGTTGGCCAGTCATTCCCTCGAACAAAGCCATATCACCAGTTGCGAAACCGATGCGATGGTGGCTTTTCGCTGCCGTTTGGAGAGTAACTGTTTCACCAAATAACGACACCTCACCATGTGTCGGACGAATGAAGCCAAGGAGCATATTGATGGTGGTTGTCTTACCAGCGCCATTAAGACCAACAAAACCAACTATTTCACCTTCTCGAATTGTAAAATCAACGTTGTCGACTGCTGCATCACCAGCATATTTCTTAGTCAGTTCTTTTACAGCGATCACAGTCGTATGTGTCATACGATTAGTATAGGCCTAAGGAACCTACAAAAAAAGAACTCCGTATTATTTACGGAGTCCAAGTTTTGCGACGGTAGCTTTGTAGGCTTCGAAGTCTTTGGCTTCGAGGTATTTCAGAAGTTTTTTACGACGTGCCACCATTTGAATCAAACCACGGCGACCCATGTTGTCGTGCTTGTTTGATTGAAGGTGAAGTGTCACTTCTTTGATACGAGTCGTCAGCACTGACGCCTGAGCCTGGGGGCTACCAACGTCGGTTTTGTGTGTCTGCGTTAGCTTGAAGGCTGCGGCTTTGTTATTTGCTGTTATCATCGAGTGTGTATTGTATCAGAATAACCCCTGTCTTTCAAGAGGCTCGCCCGAAACCGGAATTCGCTGTCTGTTTTACATGCCAGAAATGACCGTAAGTAAGTTGACTTTTGATCTGTTCTATGCTATGATTATACCGATATGGAGCTTTTTAAGTCCACTTCGCGCAGAGGGTTCTCTGTACGAGGTATGTTAGCCTTTGCCTTGACCGTGATTATGACGGCCTTACTATGGGCAACCTTCACTCCTGGGACTACCCACGCCGCTGATCCACTAGTCGCCGTCTGGAAAGGTGACACCATTCTTTATGATGGTCATCAATATTTCCCGGCAGCTCCTGCCGAAACCGTTAATAGCCTGGGATTTCCGCAAGGTACGCACTACTACGTCTATACGCCGGAGCCTGTTCAAAATGCGACGCCCCAAAAAGCTTTTGTTATCTACTTTGCCCCCGGAACGGACCCACCGACTGAAAAAACGGCAACACTGGCGACGTATACCTATTCCACAGACACCAAACTATTTTCTGATCCCGTAGACAAACGGTCGATTGACATTACAGTCAAGGGCAAAGAAAGCACCTACAGCTCATGTACCGTTGAAGGCATCGGTTGGATTATTTGCCCAGTAGCAGTCTTCCTAGCCGACAGTATGGATAACATTTTCAAACTTGTCAGCGGGTTTTTCGTGGTCCAGCCGGTCACTGTTGGTGACTCACATAATACTCTTTATATCGCTTGGAACGTCATGCGAAGTATTGCCAATGTTGCCTTCATTATCGTCTTTATGATTATTATTTACTCGCAGTTGGTTAACGCCGGAGTCAGTAACTATGGCTTGAAAAAACTCTTACCGCGATTGATAGTCGCTGCGGTTCTAGTAAACCTGTCCTACCTAATTTGTTCAGTCGCGGTTGATATTTCTAACATACTTGGATATTCTATCCAAGATATTTTTGTCCAAATCCGTAAGAATACGTTTAATATTACCAACGACTCGTGGTCATCCACTACTACAACCTGGACCGGTATAACGACCGCTGTATTATCTGGTGGTGCGCTGATTGGGGCCAAAATAGCATTGGGTGGCGGTACTTTTGCTGGTGCCTTACCGATTCTACTGCCTATATTAGTTGGTGTTACACTGACTTGTTTATTTGTGCTGCTAATTTTAGCTGCTCGCCAAGCAATCATTATCATTCTTATCGTCATTGCGCCACTAGCTTTTGTGGCCTATCTTCTTCCAAACACAGAAAAGTGGTTCGAGAAATGGCGTGAACTGTTTATGACAATGCTTGTTTTCTTCCCGGCTTTCTCGCTAGTGTTTGGTGGTTCACAACTGGCTGGTGGTCTTATTATCCAAAATGCTTATTCACCAATCGCGGTTATTTTTGGCCTGGCCGTACAAGTCGCCCCCCTAATTATTACTCCCCTCTTGCTGAAACTCAGCGGTGGCCTGCTTGGCAAAATTGCGGGACTTGTCAACGACCCGCGCAAGGGTGTTATGGACCGCAGCAAGAAATGGTCAAGTGACCGTATTGAGCAGAACCGGCTTAATTCTCTGCGAAAACCAGGTGGTCTTAATCCCTTCCGTCGTTTGGCTCAAACACTTGATAACAGTGGTCAAAAAGTTAAGAAAAGAACTGCCCTCTACAGTGCGATGAACGAGAACCGTTTTAACGATACCGACGCAAATGAAAAGCTTCATACCAGCGAAGCAAGCGTAAACCTCGAAAAAGAACGAATCGAAAACAAGCTGAAGGCTCACACCCAAAGTGCTATTAATACTCGTGGCACATATTTAAACATTCAATCAATCCAGGTTGAAGACGGTAAAATAACGATGGAGCGTCTGACCGAGACGACCAGCGCTATGAACGCCGAATACCGAGCTGGTGGCTATAATACCGGTGGCAATGCTCGGCTTGATGCCCTGCAAAAATCTATGGCCGCTAATGTCATCGCAACTTCAGTTCAAAAACAACGACAGCAATCGGCTCAAAATGAGCAACTCAATAAATTTGCTAATGCACTCGAGAAAAATGTGGGACTCCAAACACAAGCCGGTGGTATCGATCCTAAGGGCGCACAGCGTGCTTTGGCCGCCGCAATCACCGCGCAATCAAAAGCGCACAGTGAAGCAGTCTCGAATGCTACCAGTATTTTGACGCACTATAACTACGGTGACGATGTCGTTGGGAAGCTTGCCCTTGGCATTAAGGATCCAAAGGTCCAAGTCAACATGTCTGATGACATCATTGAAGCAGCAATTATCAAAATTGCTGGTGGTCCAAATACTTACGAAATTCAGAAATTAATGGAGAATATTGAGATCAATGATTCCGATACTAATGCCGGCTTCCGCCAGGCCTTTGCTGACACTCTAGGGGCTAACGCTAACAAGCCAAAATTCGCTGGTGCTGGTCCCTTGGCTAGAGCCAAGCAAGGTGATGCACCACTGGCAGGTAAAGGTCGTATTGATAGCTTCGTTGCAGAAACTATCAATGGAAATAAGTTTGCTTCAGCTGAAGTACTCGTCACGCAAGACGCCACTTACCTTGAAACCGTCTACCAAACACTCCGCAACAATGAATCTAGTGTTACTATTTCAGATGTCTCCAAAGCGAAGTTACTTATTTCAATCCAACAAGCCCAAGACAATGCTCAATACTCTGGTCGTATTGGCGAAAGCGAAGATGTGTTGGAACGAATCAAAAAGCTACTTTAATACTTGTCAGAATCCAACTGCATCGCATCGTCGATCGAAAGATCGGCGATTTTTGTACGCCGTAGTTGCATGCAGTAAGCGCCTGTCCCAAGCTGCAGCCCGATGTCTTGAGCCAGGGTTCGAATATAGGTACCACTGCTGACGTGAACACGAATGACGATGTCGGGATAGTTGTAGCTTATCAGTTCAAGACTAAAGATAGAGACGGTCCGAACCGGCATTTCAACCGTCAGACCAGCCCGCGCTAGCTTGTAAGCGCGTTGACCGTTAATTTTAATTGCGCTGTAGATCGGCGGTGTTTGTTGAATTTCTCCTACGAATAATTCCAGGGCTGCATTCACTTCGTCTTTGGTTGGTACCAGATCAGATACTTCGGTCAATTCACCCTCGGGGTCCCCTGTTGTGCTGGTTTGGCCTAAGCGAATGGTTGCTTCATAGACTTTATCGAGTTTTGAGTAAGTTCCAGCGTTACGACATTCTTTGCCGGTAACAATCACCATCAGTCCAGTCGCAAACGGATCGAGCGTGCCAGTGTGACCGACTTTGGCTTTCTTGCCTAGTTGTTGTGATAATTTGCGGCGAACTCGTGCCACGACACCAAAACTAGTCATACCAGCTGGCTTATCAATTAAAAGGACACTGTCTTCTTGCATAGTGCCGATTATACCCTAGGACGAGCTACTGCTGACCAGGAATTTTAAATTGACCAGGGTCATTATTTGGTGCAGTTGGTGGGACAACTGGTGGCGTTGTTGGTGAAGGCAATGGTGGTTCTGGTGCAAGAATATCACCGAGGCGGTCTGATTGTGATGCATTCGCTCCGGGGTCAAAAGCATACGCCGATGCCACCACAGGCGGCGCCGAAAAGTCTGGTAGGGCTGGTGGCATTGGAAGTCCAAGATCAGCTGGCGTGGAGGCAACCTGTGCTACTGGTGGTTCAATAACCAGTTCATGAAACGGTGTTACTTCTGGCGTGGCGTCGGCGTCATCGTGTCCAAGTACGTATGAGGATCCGCCAGTTGATGAAGCGGGTGTATCTATCTCTGACGAAGAGGCCAGATACGAATGACTTAAAATAGTTTTGTTCTGGTCATTTTCTTCTTCACGACGAGCGTCGTCAGCGGCTTGTTCGGTAGTTGCGTTAAGTGTACCGCCAAATGATGGCTCATCAACTTGATTAGATGAAATCGATGGTTGAATCTGCGGTTCTTCGGCTACTGGTTCAATTACGGCTTCAGTTACCTGCTCAATAACCGGCTCCTCAGTTTTTTTGTTATCATCTGATTCAAAAGCATAAACACCAGCAGCATCAGTATTTGAAGTGTGTTCGCCTAATTGCTCATTAGCTTCCTCGAAAGCTTCAACTTGTTCAGCTGCTTTAACGCGCTTGTCCATTTCTTCTAGCGTTTCATCTGGCTTGTGACTGATTGATAAGGTATCTTTGTGCTCAGGAACTGGCGTTTGTTCGGCTGCTTCGAACGGTTCGTCTTTCACAACATCTACCGTACCGATGGCATGAGATTCTTGTAATTTCGAAGCAATTAATTGCTGGTCTGCCCCGCTTGCCATAAGATTGGCAGCGATAGTCATGACCCGTGAAGTAGTGTGGGCATTACTAAAGCGGTCTGTTTCAGCCACAATCCCCGTCAGGAAGGCACTTGCTATAGGACCGTCGAGCAATGACTTTTTGTCCGGTTTTAACGCTTCCGCTAAACCGGCAATCATTTCACTCAAGCTACTAGCTTGGTCGTCGTGCCAATCAATACCGCCCAAGTTACTCACTTGTTCACCAGCGGTCACAGTTATTATTGCCGCGTCGTGGAGAATTTGGCCATGTGCATCAAGTGCACTATCGAGGTGCTCTTGGACATCAACGCCCAGGGCGATAACGAGTTCAACGTTAAAATCGCCTTGGCTAAATTCAAGGTCATCACTTGTGATAGTCGTTTTGTACGGCGTGATAAATATCTTGACACTGTCACCCTCTACCTTATAGCGTAAGTGGTCAGCTTTTTCTTTATCAAGTGCAATAATGAAGTCGCGCAAACTATCAGTCGTAGTATCAAAAGTTTTTTCAGGTTCAAGAAAAGAAATTGCCGGTGGCACATCGCCACTAAAGACAGCTGTCGGATGTTTATCGAGCTTATCAAGTAATAGGGTCAGACCTAGCGCAGCCGACAAAGCATCAACCGAAGGGTCATTCGAAACAATCACAAGAATATTCGTCGAAGCTTTGATCTTTTCGACAATCTGTTGTTTGGCTTTTATATCGTCCATATGCTGTTTGTTTGTTTCTTTTTTTGGTGTATTACCGTTTTCGCTACTATACCATAAGTATTTTACCAGCGTCAATAAATCCTGGGCACTCTTTACAATTCATCCGTTTTCCTCTATAATCACCCTTTGAATAGATTAGTAGCTACAACTAGCATTTATAGAGACAAGGAAACTCAATGCCAATTATCAAATCCGCCATCAAGCGAGCAAAACAAACTATCAAGCGCCGTGACCGCAATGTCGGTATTAAACGTGATATCAAAGAAGCAGTAAAAGCGTTCCACGCCAACCCTTCAGCGACAACGCTTTCAAAAGCACAAAGCGAATTTGACACAGCCGTTAAAAAGAACCTTCTCGACAAGAACACTGCTTCACGTCGTAAGGCGAACCTTTCAAAAGCCGCTAAAGCGGCTGGTGTAACACTTGGTACTGCCAAAAAAGCCGCTCCAAAAGCTGCTGCCGCAAAACCTGCTGCCAAGACTGCCGCAAAACCTGCTGCAAAAGCTGCTGCCAAGAAGCCGGCTGCGAAAGCTGCACCTGCTGCTAAAAAAGCTCCAGCAAAGAAACCTGCCACCAAGAAATAATCATTTCAAGGTAAATAATAACTCCCTAGACACTAGGGAGTTATTATTTTAATTTCTAGGTAGCTATCGGATTGCTACGAACGCTTGAACCATCTAGGCGTCCATGGGCCGCAGTAAAATTGTATCTGGCGCCTCGCGCAGATTTGATGTTACGCGGTTCAATGCAGTTACTTCTACCATGCGATCGATTGGTTGACCGGCCGCAATCTGGCGCTCTTCAAATAACAGTCTCGCCGACACTTTTTTGATAGTGTCAGTTGCTCCCCACAAGTTATCAACTTCCTGTACAAATGTCGCACGATCATCGTCAGTCCCGCTAAACGACTTTGTCATATGTATATATGTCTCTACGGGGTTCTGTGAAGGCTTTAGTAATATACCGAGTAATTGGCGCTCATGAATATATATTCTGTCTTCAACAACGTTTTCACCCGAGCCGCGACGAATTTTTTTCGATAGTATCTCGGTCGTCGCTTCGTTGATCCAACGACTAGCGAGCGGACTAGTAGCATCTTCAAGCGCAGTACTCAACAGTCCGTGCACCCATTCGTGCATTAAAATTAGTGGCAGTTCAGCTCGTGCTTCTTCGACAAACGTATTTTTCGTACCTTTATAGCCTTGGCCAATAACTATTTCACTGGTGAGCGAACTATAGTAACCACCCCTTTCCCGCAGGTAGGTATCAAAAATATCACCAAACAGAACTGTCAAACTTTGTAAATTTTTCGGCTCGGAACCGAGATAACCTTTTTCGTAAATTCGGTTTACTTCCCGGCTAAACTGATCACCTAATGCCGTAATGTCCGAGGCAACCCGTTCATTTTCGGCGTGCTGAAGCATTACCGTCTCATGCTCTTGGGCGAGGTAAAGGATTTCGTCATCACTCGCATGTTCAGCCAACCAAGTATTCCAAGATAATGGTTCGGTTTGAAGCGTTTCGCGATAACGAATCGAATCAACAATAACTTGTGGTGCGAGGCTATTTAAATAATGGGCCAGCATGGCTTCCTTTGCGCCTTTATGCTCCGTCAAGTGGCTACGGACTGCCTCGAGACTACTGATCGCATTCCATTTCGAGATTCGCATTTCACTAGCAAGCAGATCGCGGCGCTCTTCAGAAACGTCGGGCATTGCCAGTTCGTATCCAGCCGCAGCTTGCCTACCTGAATAGCGCAGCGCATTATGCCCAAGTGTCCGTTCAGGACTAAAAAAGTTTTGAGTTTTATGTTCAGTGCTTGGCAAGTTTTCCACGTTCAACTCTTCTTAGGTTGATACATATTATAGTATAAAACAATCCTAAAGTCTATAGTGCTATCTCTAAAAGAGTTCGCTCAATCAGCAACCACGGATCAGCTTTTGAAACTTTCATATCTGCATCAGTTTGGGCAAACGACCGCAGGATACGCGCCGTGCCGCGAACACCTCTACTAGAAGCATGCTTGGACAGTTTTGAAGCTACAAAAGGATGAATTGCAAAGTCTTTCGAGGGATTGTCCTGTGGCCCAGCATTTGCAACGGCTGCCAATTGAAAAGCCTGGGAAGATAGCAGCGCAAATAATTTATACGGGTCCTCAATTAATTCTAATGTCCGAATCATATCGTGCACTGCATCCCGCCTTCCGTCCAAGGCATACTCGAATAGCTGGAAAACATTTTCCGACGGATTCGGTTCAATTGTATTGTTGATAGTATCAGCTGAGATTGTATCTAAAAATGATAACTTTTCTAGGGCACCTACTAGTTGCCATTGATCAAGCCCAACGCGCTTCACAATGTGGTGTACAAGATTTTTATCCAAAGTAATTTTCTGGGATTTAGCATAGCGTGTCAGCCATGATTCAGCCAGTTGTTGGTCTCGATCACCCCACGGTGGAAATTCATGTTGCACAACCCGCTTCTTAACTTCTTTGTAGATTGTTGTCCGTTTATCCGGCTTGGTATCAATCAAAACAAGCTCTATATCATCCGATAATCGATCCAGCCACTCGGGCATTTTTTCCCATACTGATGTATTCAAAGATAGGTCTTTGATAATTACTAGGCGCTTATCGGCAAACAAAGTTCCGCCCATTAGCAGATCAGGTACATGTTTGAGTTCCAGCGTCGTGCCATCAACTCGCTCGGGCGTTCCAGAAAAAGCCGCAATCTGCGCCAGGACAGCTTGCTGAATCTCAAATGTATTGTCTCCGGTAAACCACTGTGTCATCTACAGCCTAGTATACCCTAGACAACTTGGCAAACAGGGCAGATATGCGTGCCCCGGCCAGCGACGCGTAGTTTTTCAATTGTTGCACCGCAGCGAAGACACGGTAGTCCTTCCCGGCGAAAAACACGAGCAAAGTCCATGTAACTCCCCCGCTTTCCTTCGGCGTTGACGTAATTACGATTCGACGAACCGCCTTTTTCGATTGAAAGATTCATGACCTCGCGTAATTCGCTGTAAAGCTGGTTGAATTCAGCATCAGTAATAGTCCCCGTCAAACGCCTGGGGTGGATCTTGGCACCCCACAACGACTCGTCGGCGTAAATATTACCAACACCGGCGATAACCGACTGATCCAAGATCGCGGCTTTGATGTTCGTGCGAGCTCGACGCATAAAACGCGCCCTGAATTGCTCGACCGTAAAGTGAGCTTCTAGTGGTTCAGGTCCAACTTTTTGCATAAATGGCAAATTCGGTATTTCCAGCGTTGGCATTAATTTGACCCAACCAAACTTACGTTGATCATTAAAAAATAAATACGAACCATCATTAAAATTGATTGTTACTCTGGTCGATTTGTCTGGAAGGGCGTTTACTAAACTATCATTTGGGTGTCCAGCACCGAAACGTTCATTGGGCCCAACGAATACCAGCTGCCCAGTCATCTTAAGGTGAATGACGAGCGAATATTCGGTCGAAAGATCGATCATCAAGACCTTGGCGCGGCGGCGAACCGCAGTTACCTTCGCACCAATCATAAAATACTTAATATCAGCCGCAAGATTCGGGAAACTCTTTGGGGTATCACTGCTGCTAGCTTCGATACTTTTACTAATAATAAGTTCGCTCAGCCCACGGCGGACTGTTTCTACTTCGGGAAGTTCAGGCACAATGCCTCCTCTTTGATACGGTGTTATAAGTCAATTTTTGAGATCAGTTTGTCAGCACCTGGAATTTGTTTAACGAAGAGATTGGTTAAGTCTCTAACGCTGGCATTCAATGAACCCCTTGACCCTTGGCAGGTTGAAGTCCATAACTTTTTAACGGATTCACCATTATTAAGAATCGTAAATTCAGTTACAGTACCAGTGGCGCAGACCCCCCGTGTATCATTTTTGTCGTCAACCAGTTCAGTTCCCTTGGCGAGGCTGGCTTTATCAAGTGCGTAAACGAATTGTTCATACGAAGCAACGCTGTTTCCAAGGTCATTTTGGTCAACAATAGAATCAACATACCCGTTGTAGGTTTTGATTGAGCGGTTCATAACCGAAATATCAATTTGGTACGAATGAAATTTTTCATCAGCCACAATTGGTCCGCGGACCATCATGCGAACACTGTGTGTCGTCGAAGGGTTCAATAGCGCCGTACGACTGGTGTCAACATTAGTTGTGCTGGTTGAGCTACCGGAAAAGAAAACTACGCGTGCCAGCGAAACAAGGGCTGCGATTGCAATAATAATTATAACAACAACAAGAATGATCGGAAGGGCGCGGGATGTTCTGTAATTAACCATAGTATTACCTTAGTAGTTTTAGCGATGGTTGTCAAATCCGGTGCTCCCAAATCCGCCTTCACTACGACTAGTTTCTGATAATATTTCGGCCACCTGCCACGAAATTTTATCGTATTTGCTAAGGAGCAACTGGGCGACGCGCATACCTGGTTCTATGACAAATGGTTCTTGGCCTAAATTAATCATCAAAATATTCAGCTCGCCCCGATAATCAGCATCAATTGTTCCAATGCCATTTACGAGTGCAAGGCCATGTTTAATACTTAGTCCACTGCGGGCACGCACTTGCATTTCAAAACCCACGGGTATCTCGATAGCCAGGCCAGTTGGCACCATGGCACGTTCAAGCGGCCGCAACGTCATCGGTGCATCCAAACAAGCGTGTACGTCCATGGCAGCAGCGTGTTCAGTTTGGTATTCGGGCAGCAGCGCATTTTCGCTCAATTTCTTGATCTTCACTTCCATTATTTCGATCCTTCCAGGATTTGTTTGATATCAGTAATTGACGCAGCGGTGTTCACATACGTATAAGACTGCATGCCAATCCCCTCGCCCGCTTTAGCAAACTGGTCAATGTCATCGATAAACAAACATTCATGTGGTTCGACCGCTAACTTCTCGACGGTCATTGTATAAATTTCAGGTGCAGGCTTTTCCCAACCGACATCACCCGAGGCAACGACAACTTCAAACAATTCGTCTAATTCGCCCGGTTTGAATCGTTGGTCTAGCGCATAGCGACTCCCAACGTTTGTAAGCATGGCTAATTTATAGTTTGGTTTTAGCTCAGCAATCAAGTCCATCGTCTGCTGAATCTGGGTACCGCGCATGACATCCAGCACGACGCCAAAACAATCAAAAACAACTGCTTTTATCATAATTCACCCCAGTTCTTGCCCGTACTAACATCGACTCGTAATGAAATACCAAGTTCGGGGGCAATCCCTTCCATTGTGGTTTTTAAAATGTCAGCTACCAATCCAGCGTTCCCGACGGGACATTCAATCAAAATACTGTCGTGGATTTGTAGAATTTGTGTGCCTAAATCACCTAGCTTCTCATCAACCCGTAGCATAGCCAGCTTCATTAAGTCGGCTTCAGTGCCTTGAATCGGCATATTAGCAGCCGCTCGCTCCGCCCCTGCCCGCACCATAAAGTTACTACTTTGAATATCGGGAGTCGGGCGACGACGGCCAAAATAGGTTTCAACGTAGCCCTCAGTGCGAGCTTTGGCAAGTGTATCGTCGATAAACTTTCGAATTGGGGCGCGCAGTACAAAATACTGATCGATAAATTCTTTGGCTTCACTAAAAGACATTCCCGTTTGAGCAGCTAAGCCGTGCGGACTCATGCCATATAGAACACCGAAGTTAATTACTTTGGCATCACGTCGTTGGCTCTTGGTTACCGCTTCCATCGCTATGCCATAAACATCACTCGCGGTCTTGGTATGAACGTCGACATTACTGTTAAAGTCTTCGATTAATGGTGCGTCGTCAGCCAGCACTGCAGCCAAACGAAGTTCAAATTGCGAATAATCAGCGCTGACCAATACGTTGCCATCATCGGCTATA
>JAYVYE010000036.1:0-1873 GCA_043784545.1 Candidatus Microsaccharimonas sp. | reverse complement strand
AGTTACAACAAAGAAAGTTTGAAGATATTGACTTAATGCAATTCACAGGACTCCTCGACAAGAATGGTAAGGAGATATACGAGGGGGATGTATGTATACATCAGCAAGTTGCAGGTGGGTTACTTCCACCAAATCCAGCAAAAAATGTGCAAATCATGTGGACTGAATTACATAATGGGTGGATATGCGATGACGGTAAGTACAGATACTCAATGCAATCCCCACAGCTTGAAATCATTGGAAACGTGTTTGAGAACCAAGAATTTCTAACCCCTAACCTAATCAAATAGATATATGCAATTAAAAGAAATACACAAATTTATAAGAGACTTAGTGGTAATACTCCAAACAAAAGTAAGTGGCGAAGAAAAAATGAAGACTTTGCCGAAAGAGAATAAAGAATACACAAAAGGGCAACTATACGAAGCTCAATACATCTTAGATATTATTGAAAAGATAATTTATGAAAACAAAACATATAACTTCTAAAACATTAGATAAAAAAGCCCCCATTTTTAGAGGGCTATGTATAAAATAATCCAAAACAAGACGGTCAGAACAATAATCCACCGTGCGCCAGATTTGTCGGGCGGCTCCGGCTCATACGAATTTGGGTTTGACCACGGCTCGTTGTTATGCCGCCGGTCATTCCAAAAGTCGGTCATGAGTGCCATCCGATAGGGTTGCGGTTATACGCCACAGGTTCGGCGGAGACCGGCCGTAGGCCTCGAGCCTTGAGAGCGTCTTCATAACACCCCTTATCGTGGCACAGTATGCCATCGATGGTATACGTTGCCTCTCCAAGAGAGAGCTTTTGCTTCCCACAAAAGCAGGAAATCTTCACCGGTCCTTACTCCTATCGGCTTGCACTCGGATGAGACACGCTCGTGAAGCAAAGGAGACCAGCGACCCATCTATCTGGGCTTTTACGTCCTTGGCAGGAGCGTCGCAGCCACAGTAACACCGCTTCACGTAGAGAGGTGCTGTGGTTGCATACAAATTACTGGGCCAGTTCAAGAGCGGCACTGGTGACATCTGTATATCCTCCGTTGTAGAGTTGCACAAACTCACGCAAGGCACGCTTTAGTTCCCGCCGGCGTTTACGCATTGTCAACCTCCCTTCCTAGGTATTGTAAACCTACGTGTTTAACCATTCAACAGGCATCGCTGCCAGTGCGTGTTCTTCACTACAGAACATCCTGTACTGCAGCGAATCCCCGTTGTGGAATTGCACGAGACGCCCCAGAAAGACAGTCGTGATTGCTGTGCAGTTGTGGCACGCGCATTCAAACTGCTGGAGGGGGTTAGCAGTCATATTGACCGCAACCTCAACAGGCACGAAGTGAAAGTTTTGCACATGAGCCTCCTATGAGTAGTGATAGGTTCCCAGTGGGATTTCGAGTTGCTTCGGCTTCACCGATAGGTCAACCCCGTGGGCTTGGCCTCGCTTCTCTTTCCACTTCTCACGGCATTCGATAGTCGCGAACCACAGGATTTCTCCCATAGATATATCGTAGTGGTACTTGTTGTACCCGTGCGGCTGGTTGCAGCCACACCTGCATATTTTGTCCACTTTCATTCTCCTTTCAATAGATGTAGCCAACACAAATCACGGGAGTTTCAAAGCACGCAACCCCTAAGGTTACGCCGGTCCTATTCTTTGTATTCAGACTCCTCCCACGATTTGTTTTGGGTACACCTAGACCTCTACCTTAAGTATGAACCTACTGTGAATTTATACCAGCGAGTTATGAACACAAAAGTCTCCATCCATTTCAGATAGAGACTTTTGCTCATTTTCAGGAACCTAATCGACCTTAGCCCCAGACTTAATTGCATAATATCCGAGTAAGTGTTTATCAAAAAAACTAAT
>JAYVYE010000035.1:0-1700 GCA_043784545.1 Candidatus Microsaccharimonas sp. | reverse complement strand
CCAAGTTTTGCAGCTATTTCTTTCAAATTGAACCAGTGGTCTTCGTCGCCCTTTCTACCGCCGCCGTTTAAAACATGGCGAAGCCTATGTTGGGGAACCTCGAGCGTCATTAGTTGCTGGGCCGAAGGCTTTGACGCAAACACTTCGCAAAAATATTCACCATACTGGTCGTATGCGTTGTATTCCTCTGTAAGAACCCAGACTTTTAACGAGCTATCGCTTGCGCTCATTTGGGCATCTCTTGTATTGGCATCCAATGGGTATATGGCGCGTTTTGTGATGGGCCTGTGCAGGTTGCGTCTGGACCAGCCGCAGCACTGCCGCCCACGGCCATGAAATGGCCGTAGCTATCGTTATGCGTGAGCCAACAGCCATCCTCTTGACAATCAAAAACATACTGCTCAGGGTATTCAGAGTCTTTATCACGCCAGCCAACGATAACCACAACGCCTTCGGGGGCAGTCTCAATCGGCTGCCAGCCAAGCTCTGCAATCCTTGCCAGCGCCTTGTCAAGTTCGATTTTGGGAACCAAAGGGCGGTAGCTTAAAACTCTTGGCATAGCTGCGTGAGCGTTCCAAAAAACCTCACTTGTATCATCTGCGTATTGCGCGTCAAAATCATCTATTACTTCAACGTACAAATCAGCGGGCCTTACATTGCCTTCATGTGCAATCCATCCGTCGGCATCTGGTTGTGGTGTGGTCATTTGGTGGCCTCGCTCGCTGTGTATTTAGGGCAAGACTCAGCCGTAATATCAAACAACACTGGCTTATCATCTGAACCGTTTTTGCGAACCCAGCACCTATCCTCGCCAGCCTTAATAATGGTGTAGTCGCCCTGCTCATCTTCGCTCTTCGCCCATTTTTCAGCAGCGGCTTGCGCATCATCTGCATAAATTACTCTTGCGCTGCCTTCGTCGGCACCTAGCGGCCATATTATCCATTGCGCAGGACAGATGTGGTTGGTATTCAATTTTATGTTTTGGCAGATATTGCAATAAAGGCTCATTTCTTACCCTTCGCGGCTGGCGTCTTTCGTGCCAATGAACCAGCAATCATTGCTTGCTTAATACCTTCTTCAGTAAATTTAAAATTAGCTGGCCGCTCTACCAACGCCACGCCTTCAGGGACTTGCTGTGCAGCGCCGGCTTCAATACGCGGACACTTGAAACATTTACCACCCGGCCAACTTCCGCAAATACATGGGCCAACTACATTACCCTCTGGGTACGGCTGCACCGCTTCGGCTGGGGCTTGCTGTGCGCGGGCTTGCCACATATCTAAAATTTGCTTTTCAGCAATATCAGCATCATCCATGTCGCCATTAAATGAGTGCTTGCGAAGTTGTTGAACTTGCAACTCAAAAGCCTCCCGCTCATCCACCGCTGACCGCTCTGCCAATGCCGTTAAATCATCAGCATCAGCAATGGCCTGTGCGCGCATCTTGTCCATGTCGGTACGCTCAAGTTCTGGGATTTTGTCGCGGAAAGGTTTTCCATAAGGTTTCCAATACCGCCAGTCTTCGCTATCCACGTTCAAGGGATTAAATTCATCGCTCATAATTTCTGCTCCAGCTCGCTGATTAAGGTGTCGATCATGGCTTGGTAAACATCGTCAACGCACCAGCATGTACCTTTGCCCTTAAGGTAATTTAAGGCCGCGTTATACATCGCCACGCTCGGCTCCCGTATGCTCCGCAGA
>JAYVYE010000034.1:0-2890 GCA_043784545.1 Candidatus Microsaccharimonas sp. | reverse complement strand
GCCTCTGCTGCCACTCCTAGCCACGGTTCGCCCTCTTGCGGGCAAATCTCGGCTCCCTTGTCAAACCAGTATGTAGCGTCCAGTTTGAGGTTCTTAGCGGCATCTCCTGCCCAGCGGCACAATGCTGCTAGTTCCACATCCCAACCGTCGAACAGTAAAGCCTGTTCAGCGGTCTGAATGACCTTCTCCCACTCGTTGTTGAAGTAGTACTCACGGCAAAGGTATGTCCACATACGGGAGTCGTCAGGGTATTCAACAACCGCGTCCTGTAGCATGGTCATGTACTGACCACGCGACTTGGTAGCATCTGGACTGTGGGTGATATAGGCTGTCGTATCGCAGAACACATACTCACGTTCGAGTTGCCATACTGCTACTTCGTGGCAGGGCCACTTCCACTTCCAGTTATGCCGAGAGTGGAGTCTGTCAACTCTCCACTTGAAACCTGTGTCAATATCTATCCAGCCTCGGTCTGCACCGAGTACCCACTGCTTGCGTACTTTCCTGTAAAAGTTCTTCTCTGGCACTTCATCCATATCAAGGACGAGGCATACATCCGCATCCTGTGGTACCAAGTCCAATGCCATGTTCCTAGCGGTATCGAATCTCCAAGGGGTAATGATGCCCACCTCTACGATGACTCCTGCTGCTTTCAGTAATTCTACTGTCTTATCTGTGGAACCAGTATCGAGGACTACTCGATAGTCTGACTCCTTGGTGGCATCTAGCCAACGTGCCACATGTTTTTCTTCGTTCAGACTTATGGAATAAGTCGCTATCTTTATCTTTGGCTTTTCATTCTGGTGCGTATTTTTCATCCGATAAGCCTTGCTCCTTCAATAATATCGCTATTGCTATGAGCCTGTCTGGGTCTTCGTCATCTTGGTAGAAACCAAAATGATTGAAAGTGAATGGGTTGTGTATCGCATCTACCTTCATCGTCGCTCCTTATGGAATGTTTGTAATGTAGGAACCGTAACCAGCGGCTACTAACTGCGTGTACTCTATGGTGGATAGGACATATTCATGCCCGCCTAGATACACAAAGTCTGCAGCGTTGGTCTGAACGTTACTAAATGTCCTCTGGCGAGTGACAACACCAGCGGTCATAATGAGGGAGTCGCCACGGGTAATCTTGTAGCGGTAGAACAAGCGCCCGAAACCTGCTGGGCCTTCCTCAACCGTAGGTGGCTTCAATACGTAGGTCATCATTCTCCCAATGCTAAGAGGATGAGATGACCCCGCCCTTTCGGGCGGAGCCAACTCTTTAGCCTATTTAGGCTGTGTGGATAGAGGACGATGTTTCGATTCTGACAAGTGCTGGATCACGATAACGCTTCCAACCAATCAGACCGTACCATCCAATAGGACGGAAACGCATCAACTTATCAACGATTGGACCGAATACCACGTGTGGCTCTTCTCCAATGGCCTCAGCCAGTGCTTGCTTTCCTGCGACTAAGGTACGGAATACGCGAGTACCCGTTGTGCCATAGACGTAGGATGTGGTACCGAAGGTACCTGTGTAGGACGTGTTGGCATATGTGCCACCAGTTCCAGTAGCACCATCTGCGGCGTTGAACATACGTGGGGATTCCACGAACATCGCGCCTTCGTAGGTGCCGATTGTACCAGGCCAGAACTCTGAAGAACCTGTCTCAGAGTACTTGTGGTCATCACGCCATCCACCAGAACCAGTCTCGGCACGAAGATCGTGGGAGACTTCTGGGTGGATACCAACCCAGTAGAACTCGCCTGCGCGAGGAACTACCTTGTTAGCACGTAGTTTCGCAACAGCGAAACGGATGTCACGACTCCTGATCGTGTCTGTTGACTGAACGGTTCCTTGTGTTACACCAGCGGTGTAAGCAGTTCCGTTATAACTGGATACTAGGGCACCAGCAACTTCTGCTATACCATTAACGCCGCCAACGAGTTCG
This sequence comes from Candidatus Microsaccharimonas sp., assembly GCA_043784545.1. GTDB lineage: Bacteria > Patescibacteriota > Saccharimonadia > Saccharimonadales > Saccharimonadaceae > Microsaccharimonas. The sequence continues at coordinate 950 of JAYVYE010000034.1, read as the reverse complement.
TTGAGTGCAACAATGTCAAGCGAGTCAACCTGGTTCCATGCAATCATGTCTGCGATTGCAGGGTCTAGATCAGAGATAGCAACGAGTTCCATCTTACGAGTCGTAAGGGAGGCATTGCCTTGTTCGTACAATGTCACAGTCACGGATGTGAGTGCGCCAAGTGCTACGGCATCTGGATCGACTGTCTCAGTAAGAGCAGCCGTTGCAGCAGCCATATCTGCGTAGATTTGGAATACTACGGTCTGTCCAGGCATAGCCTGTTGTACTGGCTTCTTATCCGCTAGGTCGCGGACAAGGGGCACAGCACGTAGTGCAAGTTCGATATAACGGTCGTACGCTGTCTGGACCAGAGTTGTTGGTCCGTTCGTGGTACTGTTATATGCGTTAGCCATGTGTCACCCCCTTCTAAAGGGTGTTGTAGGAATGGGTTAACGGCGAATACGAGCGACTGCCTGTGGAGTTTCTCCACCGTCACGCATGGAACTTAATTCAGCCATTGTTAAGTTAGGGCTTAGAAGTTTTGCCATGAGGTCGTTATCCTTGGTTGCAGGAATTGCGGTTTCTGTCGCTTGGGTGATACGTCTAAAGTTGCTGACGTTCTCCTGGTTAATCTCTGTATTCGCCTCAGACTTCTCCGTGGTGAATCCGAACACATCAGCGTTCTCGGTCAGCCATGAATCAATCTGTTCGGAAGTGGTCACATCGGCAGGAATAAACTTCGCTACCTTATCTGACACTCCCTTTTTGTCCAACACGTCCTTGACGCTCCTAGCACGTAATTCTGCCCTCAGGGTTGCAAGTTCCTTGGCATCATTTTCCCGTTCGGTCTTTTCCTTCTTCAATGCTTTCCTTAGTTCGGCAGGGCCGTTATCGGGTTCATCTTGGAAGTCAACCTCTACTGGATTGCCTTCTTCGTCATATAGTGTTTTCTTTGCCATTACAGCACTCCC
>JAYVYE010000033.1:0-3517 GCA_043784545.1 Candidatus Microsaccharimonas sp. | reverse complement strand
GGTTGACCATTTCGACCTTTATACTGTTGCGCGATAGTATCAAGATTTGCCTTCATGGCAAAGAATTTATCCCAAGTGCGTTGGTTAAGGCGTTTTTCTTGAATTTGCGCTGGGTCCAATCTAGCGCCGTTTAAAGGAATCGTCCCAGAAACGTCTGGCAATGTAGCGTTTGGCTGACCAAGTTTTTGCACTATTACAGCGCTTCTGTTGGCATCCGTTACATCCATGTCCATTGTAAGAAGAGAAACCACAAAAGGGTCTTTAGGATTAAGATGAACCAGTTGCTTTGTTAGATCAACATTGTTCTTATAGACACGAGCGTAACCTTCTTGCGTCTTGGCAATGTTCGCTCTAGCATTAGAACCAGTAAAAGTTATCTGATCTAGGGGAAATTTAGGTCCGACTGTAGCAAGAAATTCTTTTCCAGCGGCATCGGCTGATGCTACGGCATCCATTCCTTGCGCTTTATATTTAGTCTCAAGGGTGTAATACAATTTTTGATAGACACTCATTGGTGAGGTGTCAATCTTTACTGGTGTAGGTCCAGCAAATTCGTATGCCGCTTTAAGTTGGAAAAGGTTATTTGCTTCTGCATAAATTTGGTCTAATGTAGGCATGGTTTTTTCTATACCCATGGATACTTTAACCTGATGGTAGTCAAAAAGCGATTTTACAGAATTAAGGTAAGACGCTTTGGCTAAAGGACTACGAAACCAAGAAAAACCATCACGCAACCATGCAGGAGTCGTAACAGTCTTTACATCTGTGGCATTGGTTCCGTAAGGGAACAAGGTGTCGTAATTAGAACCCAATAGGTTTTTTAGCACGCCATCCGCATTAGGCATATGTTGCACTAATGCACTTATTGGAACCGTTGCATAAGGAGAAAGCGATGGTGAGTTCAAGATAAATCCGACAGAACGTGTAGGCACACGGATTCCTTGACCACCAAACATTCCTAATTCAGCAGTCATGGGAACCCTTAACCACTGTGCATCACGCACGTCTGTTACTGGGTTTCCATTTTTGTCTACTCCGAAAGATGTAAACATGGAATTATAAGAGTGCAAGAAACCAAGCGTGCGTATTGGGTACTTTACCGCCATACGACCATAACGGTAGAAAGCGTTAAAGGTTGCTGTAGGGAACATTGTCACAAGACGGGTTGAATAAATCAAACGATTTGGTTGTGGCACGGTATAAAAAATCTTACGCATCTCGTTTTCGGCTTGTATAAATGAAGATTGTCTTAGGGCTTCAAGGTCTGCCATCGTGACTTCTTTACCTTGCGCTATAAGTAAATCTGCTTTACGTGCGCTAATATCAAATGCTTTTGTTCTGATAAAAGAATAACGCAAAGGATTTTCTGGTGTCATAAGTTTAGTAAAAACATTGTTTGAAATTTGGTTGACAACGTTTGAAATAGAATTTGAATACTTGTTACCAAGACCAGAGTTTACTTTACCATAATCAAAGTCTCTTGGGTGAATCGGCACCAACTCTTTTAAGTATGGCGCTAATCCTTTTTCTAATTCTGGCGCGAGAATCTCATGGTCAAGAAGCATTTTTTGCACATCTGGGTTAGGCAAATAGCGGTTAATGGTTGCATACATGTCCCGAATACGTGAAGCAGGGTCATTTTCCGACCCGAATTGACTCATGTACCGTTGACCTTGGTTAGATTCGCCCCATTTAAGAAGTTCGTTCATTTCTTTACCAGCCAAAATTTGACCAGCAAGTGGTTCTTGGCGATAAAACTTGTTCATTAAAGTAGACAACTCATTATAATAATGAGGGTCGTTAATATCGGTAACCGTTGTAGGATTATGACGGCGGTGGATGCCAGCACGGGTTTGAGCCACATACTCATTGCCGTAAGTCATAGCGGTTGTTGGGGCGTTACTTACTTCGGCTTTAAGTGCTTCGCCTACGGCATTTTGGTCGAAAACCTCAGGCATACGCATCCACTTGCCACCTATCATGCGATAAGTGTCTTTTCTGCCAGAGAGTCTTTGTTTGTTGCTAAGAGTTCTACCTAAAATACCAGCACGTTCCTTTTGTGCTTCGCTTAGGTTGGCGAGAATATCATCAATTTTTTTGTATGATTCTGCAATAGCCCTATTCGCAGCAATTACTGATTCTCCACTTGAGAAAAGTGAATAACTTTCTTTTGCTTTACGCAAGGCAAATTCTGCTTGCGTAAGGGTATCTCTATTAGTACCCAAAAGAGTAGGGTTGTTTTTAAGAAAATCAATTCTATGTTGCAAACTCGCGGGAGATGGAATTTCTGGTATCTCGCCCCATTGGCGAGTAGCGGCTCGGTATTCATCTTCTGCGGTTTTTACAAGTTTGGCAGAATCTTTGTAGGCTTGTCTGACTTCTGGACCGTAGATGTCTACTGTTTTATCAGTTTTGGTTTTCCTAACAAAAAACGCATCAAATTCATCTTGAAGATGATTATGGGCAAGAAGGATATCATCAAATTCCTTGCTGAGAGTAGCAATTTTATTTACTATTGCTTTTTGCTCGCCTGATGTGTACCGTCCTGTTTTTGCAATTAAATCACTAATGCGATTAGTGTTATTAGTAAAAAAGTTTGAAATGCCAGAAGGTAAATTCTCAGATAGGTAACGTGGTCCGAGTGCGATGACAGCACCGATTGCTGGTTCAAGTTCGCTTTGTTTCCAGATGTATCCTGGTTTTCCAAGAATGTCAAGAGACATGTAACCACTTAATGTCTGAAAAGCATCATGTAAGAAGTCTTCGGTTTTAAGAACGCCACGTCTTGCGAGGTTGGCTTGTTGATACTGTAGTTCTTTCCAGATGCGGTCCCAGGGAAGGAGACGAATTGAACTAGCCAATTGTGCCTGAGTCTGGGGGTCGACTTCTACCATGTCGCCCTGTAAGGACATGCCGTAGCCTTTTTCTTTAATGGAGGAATCGCCTTTTACCATGCGTGATTGTAGGTCTTTAATAATCTGTTCTGTTGCGCCTTGCTTATAAAATCCACCAGTCATTGCCATGTGTATGCCGATGTTATCATTTACATCGCTAAGGGTGTTGTACTTTTCGATATCATTGGGTGCTTGCAAATACCTCGACTTTACATTGTCAACATATTCTTTAACGGTTATCGGTCCAGTCTGTGTCTGGATAATGTCTTCTGGATTGCGAAACAATGGAACGCTTTTGAAAGATGCTTCTATTTCGGACAATGCTTGATAGGGCTTGGTATTAGAAAAAGAAATGTGCCAATTTGGCATGCGAGAACCAGCAAGACTAATCATACGAGTCACAACATTGTTGTGCCCGCCGATCTGGCGCTCAACCCAACCAGAGGCATCATAAGCCGCACGAGCAAGTGGTCCTTCTGCTGGAAAATTACCCGTTCCCCATATTTGTTGTTTGTCTAACTTTGGGTCATGAAACATATCCCAGAACTGTTGGTGTTCTGGTACCGTTTTAACAGAATCAATGTGTACGCTACGGATGTTATCGAGAACATCACCTTCTGGTA
>JAYVYE010000032.1:0-1724 GCA_043784545.1 Candidatus Microsaccharimonas sp. | reverse complement strand
ATGTATAGGATATGGAACAAACCTATACAATCCGAGTGGTGTAACCTTTAGGATTTACGGGCGTTGTGGGACGACAAAATCCCCCACCTTGGTGAGTACACCAAAGTAGGGGAAAGAGAGAAGGGAAATAAAATGCAGTTGATAGATACTAAATTCTTCTATATGCGGATGAAGATGGATATTGATACTGGTTGCTGGGAATGGCAAAAGGTGCGAAATGAGGGAGGCTATGGGCTATCTTCGATTGATGGAAAACGACAGAAAGCGCACAGAATGTCCTACGAATTCTTCGTCGGTTCCATACCAGAAGGACTGGAAATAGACCATCTATGCTCTAACCCGCCTTGTATAAACCCCAAGCACCTAGAACCAGTCACCCGACTGGAGAACTCAAATAGGGCATACGACAGAAGGCACCCCTAGGGGCGCTAATCGTCTGTCTACGAGGCTCCTAGCGCCCTCTGAGGGCTTCTAATGGGTATCTTAGCCGATAGGCATAGGTGCGGTTGGTACCTCAACTGGGACAGTCTCAACCACAGGCACTTCCACAGTGGGAATAACCACAGGTATGCCATCTGCTGTAGGCTTAGGCTCTGTCAGAGGCTCTAACTTGGCTTGAGCCAAGGCTAGGGCTTCCTTGGTTGGCGCTCCGAGGGCAGGGTCATTCTTGTCGATGTAACGCTGTGCTGCTGGTAGCAGGACGATGATGATCTGCGCTCCGATACCCACAAACGTTTCTGTGTTGTAGCCAAGATGGTTGCCCTTGGCTAGATAGGTCTGCATGGCTGTCATAACGAAGCCGACACCCACAAAGATGTGCCTGAGTACGGACTTCGAGAGTGCTTTATTGAGATTGAGTAGCATTGTTTCTCCTATTTGCTAACTTGGGGCATTGGTAGTTTCATCTTGGCAACTCTTGCCCTGACTTGTGCTGATGTTTCAATAATCTCAAAGTGCATGGGGTCTTTCCATCCAGAGGTGTAATCCCAACCCCAGCGGATGCCTAATGCACGACAACGCCATCTGATGCGGATTACCTGCAATACGCTAAACCCTGATTGAGGCGCTCTCCATTGGTGCAAAGTGGCGTTGATATCGATGGCAGTTCCGCTCCCATGATTAGAGATGACAGAACTGCCAGGAATCACAACAGGGGTGGCGTAGCCCCAATCATCATAAGTCCCCACGTCGATCTTTTGAATGTACTGATGGTACCAAGCCGCGAATCCAATCAGGATAGGTGCGACTTCCTCGGCGCAAGAGAAGTGACGATTGGCATTGGGCACTTGGAAGTTCTTGACCCTAATCACGTTCCTGTCTGCCGAGGCAAGCCATCCGTTTTGACTTATAAGTGGCATGTTGTAACCTACTTTCACTGGGGGAATACGGTGTAGACTCCGCGCAGGATAACCCAGAAGAACAACCCTAGTGCTACGAGGTTTATGGGACTGCGAACATTAACCGCAGCAAATAGAAAACAAAGCGATGCTGCGATGAGCAGGAACACTGCTACTGGATGGGTCATAATGAATCTCCTTAACTATTTCTTGAACAAAAAGTACATTGTGGTTACATACAGAACAAGACTGGTAATAGCAATCATTCTGGTTAATGGTGTCCACTTTTGGTCGTTCTTGACGATCAGAGCAGCATCCGAGTCCTTGAGCGTGGTTGCCACCGTTACTGCTAACTTGTCCCTTGCTACTGCCTCCAGTTGGAGGGTA
>JAYVYE010000031.1:0-12890 GCA_043784545.1 Candidatus Microsaccharimonas sp. | reverse complement strand
TAAAACGATACGTTTTCAACGGCCGATTCTCCATCTGTCGCAAGGCCAAGTTCGCTGACATCAAGATCTTTGGCAATCGTTGTACCTGATCGCTTCAAGTCGTTCAACAGCTCTTCTTTATACGGCTGGTTGTTCTGACGAGCCCAATCAATCGCTTGATCGATTGGCATCTCAAAACGCTCGAAGGCATCACCATAATTAATAATCCCCCGCATCTCTTTCTCAATTTTGGCAAAGTTCGCCTCGGATATCTTCCGTTCGCCCAAGTCGATATCATAATAGAAACCATTTTCTACAACTGGACCAACTCCAAACTTGGCATCTGGCCAAATACGTTGCACTGCCGCGGCGGTAATATGGGCCAGACTGTGCCTCATAGCATGTAGTTGTTCGTCGTTCATATCGTTCTCCTGGTTACTGTATTTAAAAATAAAAAAACATACGGTAGCTAGATTTGTCACCCGTCGCCACTGTGGAGCGGGGTTAAATCTATTTATCGTATGTCTCGGGTCCACTTGTCAGCAGACGGTTCCACCGGACTTTTACTTATGAGAAACGTTACGTACGTTTACACACCGACGGAGTTCAAAAGCTGGTTAAACTTTGTCGTCACTCTACCGGTAATTGTAGCATAAATACGACTAATATTGATTACTGACCTCTATTCTGGTACCATTATAAGGCTTTACAGCGCAGCCCCCGGGCTAAACCTGTGGGTCCTTAGCTCATTTGGCTAGAGCGCCTCATTGACGTTGAGGAGGTGAGAGGTTCGAATCCTCTAGGACCCACCAAAATTATACAAAAACCGCCCCCATCAACAGGGGCGGTTTTGTTTTCCCCACAGGCATGAGGACTTATCCACTACCCCATTCCCCACTCACGTGAAGTCTGTATACCATAGACGGTATTATGGGCTGATAGGTGTATCATTGACAATTTATGCTCTTTATGCTAAAATGAGTGCATGGTTAAGAAACAACAGATTGAAACCAGCCACAACCCTTCAGCTCTTGAACGATTTTCACTCGGTTTCGAGTACGACAAGACGCTGCAAGAGATCAAACGCGAAGTACGAATTCGCACGATCTAAACAATAGACTCGTTTTATATCAAAAGAACCTCCCCTTTTACCGGGGAGGTTCTTTATTTGGTGCAGGCGCTACGGCTGAACTAAGACTTCTTAAGGGTCTTCGCTCGCACTGACGTGGCATAGGTTGCCTTATTGGTCACATCAAACTTTGTGAGGTAACGACCAAAAAGTAGTCGAGTCTGAGAATACAGCGCTGCCGTGGCGCTATAACCGATGGCAGTAACAGGCATCAGGAACCATTGCAGTATCATCCCGAGGTTACGGTGTCGTTTGTAACGTTCGGGACGTTTTGGCAACATCTTCAGTGATAAGAATACTGTGATAAATAACCCGATCAAAGCAATACGCTGGATGATGCTAATCACATCTGGCAACTGGTGTGCCACAACGTCGTGGTAGGCCTGGGTATTAATGAATAATGGCACCCATCCCCCGACCGCTACCAAAATCGAGACGACTGCAAGTGTCAGGTGACCGTCTATCAGCGTTAGCAGCCGTGAGAGGCTCGCTAATAGTGGTACGTTACGATTACGACTGAATATGCGGGTTGCAACATACGGCACGTCTGAGGCTCCGTAGGCCCAGCGACGTAACTGGATGAATTGAGCTTTCAATGTCTTTAGGTAGGTCGTATCTAGGACGGCGTCTTGGTAGATTGGAATAAACAAGGGAATAACTTCATAATTACCATTAAAGTAAAAGTAACTACGCCAGTACTGGTGACCGTCTTCAACGATGGTTCGAGTGCTCCAGAAGTCCATTTCGACGAGTGCTTCCATCGGTTGCGAATGCGAAGCAAAGTTACGCAGACTATGTGGGCGCATTGAACTGATAATATTCCAAAATGAGTTGCCGGTTGCCACGACGCGCATCGGGGCTGGTACATCCCAGATATTGTTCAAAAATAGCGAAATTGGTTGAAATGCCAGGTGTTTACGATCTTCGTGGACAATAAATTCATAGGTGGCGTAGTCAAAATAAGTGGCGTGGGGACGATTATCGGAATCAAGTGTCGTCACAAGCACGTTTTTGTATTCAATCCCCTTGTCGTCAAGCCATTTTTGCATGTGCTTACCAGCAAAAGTAATGTTTCCACCCTTCCCAACAACTTCGTTGGGTAGATCACGTGGGTGTTTTACCAACACAAAATCAACGAATTTTGAGGCAAACTTTTTCTGGAGACGAAAAGCAGTTTTTTCCATGTCTGGGCCGCCACGATCTTCGTAAGCTAGCGCGATAACGAGGTGATTTTTGTCATACGTCGTAGCCAGTAGTGACTGGACGGTGGGTTCTAAGATTTCATAGCCCTCGTTGTAGGCAGCGATAATGACCAAATTATAGACATCACTTGGCTTTGGAAAAGCCGCAGGATCAGCCGCCGCCAGTCGTAGATTATCAATGTGATTTGACATACCGAAAGCTCGGGATGCTTTCGTGTTGGCCCCTGACCACAGCTCATAGGATTCAGCTGGATTGTTAAAATCTTCTAAACGTTTGCGCCAATTTAATTTTTTAGATTTTTCCAGAGCATTTCGTCCCCCGATAGTGTGGTACGTAATTCCAACGGCTTTAACCAGTAACGTGACAATGATCAACATCAAATAAACTGCCGCTAGTAACGGCGATACAAGCGACAGGACAACAAGAAGGATCAAGGCCCCGTAGCTTAGCAGCGCCGGTACCATTTCAAAAAACCGATAGGCTTTGGTACGTTTACCGATGGGGATCTCAAGATCAATCATCGACCGTCTATACCGGTGACCAAACATTAATGATTGAAAAAGCCGTCACCCAGGCGAAAATAATAATACCAATACCCATCCAAGCAAACATAATCGCTAGCGGGTGGCCCTTTGTGAGATACAGCTTAAGAGAAAGTGCAATATGAAAAAAGGCAATCAAGACGGCGAATCCACCGAAGGTTAACAGATAAAACCACTGATCCCGGTAGAGGTGTGTCACACCGAAGGCGGTGTAATGCGTCACCAGCTGTAGCTCACTCGGTCGAACAACCAAAATTATATATACCAGAAAAGCCAGCGCCAAGAGCACCGTTACGCCAACAAGTACCGTCAAATAACGGTTTGTAATAAGTTCTTTAAATGAGGTTTTTATGGTGTTTAACATATATACATGGAGCCGTTGTCCGGGATCGAACCGGAGACCTACGCTTTACGAAAGCGCCGCTCTACCAACTGAGCTACAACGGCACGTTTGCTACATTGTAGTATACCATCAGCCCAAGGATAAATAAACGCACCAGGCTGGAGGTTGCTATCAGGGGGAAAAACTGGTAAAATCTCTAGAGTCTTGGCCAAAGACTATCTGTGCAAATACACAGGAATTACATGGGCTCGTAGTGAAGCTGGCCTATCACGTCTCCCTGTCACGGAGAAGATCGCCGGTTCGAATCCGGTCGGGCCCGCCAAGAAAGCAGTTCACCATTTCGGTGAACTTTTTTCATTTTACAAACAGATGCAAACTTGACATATTTAAAATTAAAATTTATTATATCTTTGCCATTAAAGAGGTGGATATTGCGAAAGCAATACACGTACCGTCCTACAACTTGGAGCAGTAATGGACTTTGTTCTCAAACTCAGCACCGAACTACAGCTGTCGCGCCCGATCACGGGTTCAGAGGTAGTTGACGTCGTTGGCAGACTGGTCGACAAGGCCAATGCGCGCAAACGTTACACCTTCTACCTCATCAACGCCCTCGGCCCCGATCACCCCGGTCGGATGCTGGTTGGGCAGGCTTCGAACTTCAGCTGGCACCACCTGTTGGTCACCGACCCCGATTCGGACGTCGATGGCCTACTGGCTGATACCATCTACAAAAAGTTGCTCATCAGGACCTACCGCTGGCCTGGTGCCACCAAAATGATCTTAGAGGACGAGCCGGCCAAGAAATTGGCTGAACTGCTCGACTTTACAAGTCGATTCAGCGACGAAGCCAAGGTGCTACGCCCACAGCTTGCTCGGTTGTAGGGACGGACATAAAAGCCCCGGATAGGAAACTATCCGGGGCTCGTTCTACTTAGGGGCTATTTTTACTTGAACGTTTCGTAGCGACCAGCCACAAAATCCCAATCAACCACATTCCACCAGGCTTTAACGTAGTCGTCACGCTTGTTCATATAATCGAGGTAATAGGCATGCTCCCAGACATCAAGTCCGAGGATTGGCTCTGGCTGTCCGTCCATTAGCGGTACATCTTGATTGGGTGTGGTCATAATTGTAAGGTCGGGCTGTAACCACGCCCAACCACTACCAAACACGCCTAGTGCCTTAGTTGTAAATTCATCTACAAAAGCCTGGAAGCTCCCATATTTGACAGTAATCGCTTCGGCCAGGGTATCAGTCGGCTCTCCTCCCCCGTTTGGTGACATTACTTTCCAAAACAGACTGTGGTTATAATGACCACCACCGTGATTACGAACTGCACCACGAATTTGTTCAGGAATGCTTTCTAAATCGCGGATCAGTTCAACAATGTCTTTAGCTTGTAATTCAGGATAGTCAACAAGGGCGGCATTTAATTTATCGACGTAGGTTTTATGGTGCTTGTCATGATGCAACTCCATAATTTCTTTGCTAATGCTGTCGCCCAGGGCATCGTAGGCGTAGTTTAGTTCAGGTACTGTATACATAGTTCCTCCTATTGATTACTGTTAGCGGTAACTTCAGGAATTTTTATAAACTCCTCGAATTTTTTGTTGTCTTTAGCGGCCATTAATTGACGCGAAAAAACAGTTAACGGAATATGGACGTATTCATAGTTAACCTGGGTGTCATTACTATCAAGCAGTTTGACGTAGTAATAGCCTTCACCTGTTGTAGACCTTACAACGGAGGATACTTCACCTTTGTTCAGTTTACTGGCGGCGGTTGCCAGGCCACCATCCTGGTTTGTCTTTGGAACAAAACCAAGTGCACCGTACACCACCTGAATACTAGATTCTTTACTAGTGATATCGGCCACACTTTTGAGGTCGGTGTTCCCAGCTGTCACTAATTTTGCAACGCTTTCAGAGATTGTTTTAGCCTGTCCGTCTACAACAAATGAGACTTTCTGACGAAGTAATTTCGTCTTCATAGCGTGACGGTATTCGTCAGGGGCCCAGCCGTAGTAATCAAGAATTACTGCATTATACGTCGCCTCAGATACCTCACCATCCGATGAGCTACGTTGTTGTTTTAAGAACGTCTCTAATTCGTCAGACGAAACGGTGATGTTGTTATCATCAGCGAGCTTAATCGCATAGGCATCAGCTAAGGCATCTTCCATTGCCTGTTGTTTGACGAAGTCAGATTGTCGTTTGCCATTTTCGGTGTTGAGGTTAAGCCGCTCTTTTGACTCTAGGTAATGAATTGAGCTGCGGTATTTCATCAAGTAATCACTGTAACGAACCAGTTGGCCATCGATTGTAGCCACTGGTAAGGGCAGTACCCGGGTGACGCGGTACATAAGGTCACTTGTGTTCTGAGCTGGATACAGCTGCCAGTAACCGACGCCGACTAATACCAACAAAGTCACAATCGCAATAATAATAGCGTTAATCACCAAGCGGTGACGAGCATACTGCACTGGGTACTTAAAGCGGCGTCCACCAGCCAAGATGCGTTCACGGTGTTCGGCAATCGTATCAGTCGTAATACGAGCTGATTCTTGGCCGGTTGGCTTTCTTCGTATCTTATTCAGTAACTTCTTCATAATCTCCTTGTTGCTCGACTGCATTAGCGACAGCATTTTGTAACTTGTTGAACGTTTTTTCAGGATGTTCGACATTTCGAATCACTAAGTCACCGACAATTGTCTGAATAACGATAGTGCCATAACCCAAAATTTCACCACTGAATCCAGGTATATTATAGCTTATGTTTTGGATCTTTGACAGTCGAAGCTCGACGACGTCTTTACCAAAAATTCCCTTTTGCGTCACTTGCCTAATGCGCTGGTTTGTAACGAGGTAGATCGTAAAGTACCACATAACGTAATGGTACAGGAAAAGGACAATCCCCAGTGCCAGTCCACCGATAGGTAGAAAAAACAGTTCGAGATTACTTTGCCAAATCAGCGGTGGGATCGCGGTAATTACCAAAGGTATCAATAATAGGTAAAATCCTTTACGCATAGCAATAAGGTGACGACGAAAGACGAACAAGACCTTTTCATTTGGTCGTTGACCTTCGAAATCTAGATGTGCAGGCGCTTCGGTAGTGTTAGCCATAACTACTCATATAATACAGTACTTAAACGGTTTTGACACTCTGAAGCTACTGGTACCCCGGGCAGGAGTCGAACCTACAACCATATCCTTAGGACGGATCTACTCTATCCAGTTGAGCTACCGGGGCATTACCCTATTCTAGCAGATCTAGCGGGTGAATTTTTCGTTTAAAACACTATAGTCATAGAGTTCTACGTCAGTAAACCAATGTGGAATTTCCTTGGCGGCATCATCGGCGTCGCCAGAAGCGTGAATCAGATTTGGGATACCGATATCCTTGGCGTCACCGTAGCCGTAGCTCATGTGCGAGAAGTCACCACGAATGGTACCGGGCGCCGAAGATTTTGGTTCAGTTGAGCCAACCAGTTTTCGCACCAGTTCAACTGCTTCAATGCCCTCAAGCACCATCGCAATAACCGGACCTTCATTCATCGTAGTTAAAACATTGTTAAATGTTTTTTCACCACGCCGAGTAATCACTTGGCCGATCTCTTCGTAGTGTTTGTAGTAGTGGTCTCGGTCAGGGGCGATCATTTTGGTGCCGACGATTTTTAGACCGACTCTTTCAAAACGAGTCATAATCTCACCAACAACTCCACGCTGGACGGCGTCAGGTTTGAATAAAACGAGTGTTCGTTGGATATGGGTATCTGGTGCCATGTAGTGGTCTCCTTGTTATGTATTTATTGAACTAAAAGTACGACAACTAGTATTGCTGCCAGCGCCACGCGGTACCAGCCAAAAATAGCTAGTGAGTGATTTTGTAAATACTTCATTAAGAAGCCGATAGCAATCATACCACTAATAAAAGCGATTAAGTTTGACAGCGCTAATGTTGGCAAGTTATCCAGTAAGTACGTGCGGTCACCCAGAAAAGTTTTTACGGTCACACCTAGCATGACAGGAATTGATGCCAAAAAGCTGTATTCAGCTGCTTGGGCTGGTTTTAATCCAACGAAGCGGGCTGACAAAATTGTCGCTCCCGATCGAGATACTCCCGGAATAAGGGCGACGGTTTGAGCTAAACCAATGATCAAAGCCCGCCAACCGGTCAAATGTTCACCATCTTTTACTTCGGCCGCACGTGGTAATTTTTCAACTACGATCATAATCACACCGACGACGAACAGGGCGACCGCAACTGTCACGATGCTTCCAAAAAAGGCATGTGATTCGATAAACTTAGCACTTGCTAGCCCAATGATGCCAGCCGGAATTGAGGTGATAATAATATTACGAGCCAAACGGTAATTATGATTTTTGAAAATATCTACCAGTATCTTGGCGATGCGGTGACGAAAAAATACTAGTAGTGCAACTAATGTTCCAAAGTTAATGAACTCTAGGAACAAGTGATCCGAGGCGCCAGAAAGGAACGTCTGGAAGATGATAAGATGCCCTGAACTGCTGACTGGTATGAACTCCGTAAGTCCTTGGACCAGTCCTAAAATGATTGTATCGAGTATTTGCATACGGTCTATTGTATCGTCCCTAGGGGTTTTAGGCTATGCTTAATATATGTATATGTCTGAACTCATTCTTGATTACATTGAACACCTAGAGGTCGAGGGTGGGCGTTCTCCAAAAACGGCCGAAAATTATCGCCTGTACCTAGAGCGCTTCGTCGAGTTTACAGATGACATTAAAATCGAAAACATTACGACCGAAATTGTGCGTAAATACCGCCTATGGTTAAACCGCTATAAAAACGTCAACGGCGATGAGCTAGCGACCATTACGCAATCCTATCATTTGATTGCCCTACGCGGGTTCTTGGGCTACCTTGGACAACGCGACATCGCTACCCTATCGCCAGATAAAATTATTCTGCCAAAAGTATCGCGCAAACAAGTCACCTTCCTGCATTACGATGAAGTTGAGCGGATGATCGCTGTTATTGATATCGATTCTGAGGCCGGCCTACGTGACCGAGCTATCATCGAGTTACTGTTCTCCAGTGGGCTGCGCGTATCAGAACTGACAAACCTGAACCGCGACCATGTGAACACCAAACGGCGTGAATTTATGGTCCGCGGAAAAGGCCAAAAAGACCGCCCAGTTTTTATTAGTGAAGCCGCCGCTGGTTGGGTCAACCGCTACCTCGATGCCCGTCAGGACAGCCTGCCACCTCTTTTTGTCAGCTACAGTAAAAATGTTGAGCAATCTAATAGCGGAAATTATCGCCGCCTGACGCCGCGCAGTGTGCAACGTATAATATCAAAAAATACTCGTTTAGCTGGTATCACCAAGCATGTCAGTCCACACACCATGCGGCACAGTTTTGCGACTGACCTACTGATGAATGGCGCTGATATTCGGAGCGTCCAAAGTATGCTGGGTCATAGTAGTATTAGCACCACTCAGGTCTATACGCACGTTACCGATCAACACCTACGTGAAGTGTATGAGAAGTTTCATAGTGAATCTGGTGATGCCGCGTAGAAGTGGATCGCCCGCTACGGTGTACAATTTGTTTTAAAATCGCTCGCTTGGTCGGTGACTATAAAGTCTTTACAAAGATTTCCGCTTAAATCAACAGCCGCTTCTGGGAATGGGAAGGTGGTGTCAATCAGGTCAACTCGACTATTAACCCGTCGGTACTGCAAGTTTGCACGACCAGTTGAATCAACGCTTGGTTGGACGCCGTCAAACAAAGCACCGCCACTCAGTGTGACGCGGAAATGAGTTGCATTATAGAGTGGAGTCAACCGAAGATAGGCATTACGACTATCGTCAGTCTGACCAACTGCTTGTGGAAGCGTTATAGTGACCGTACAGGCATAGCCACCGGCACTCAAATTACTGACACATTTGACTGGTTGAGGTATGCCGTACGGGACTTGTCGGACGTCCTTGTTCATTGCAACCGTGTCGGTGACTGGAGGTACGGCCCCTGCGCTGGTAGGATACAGAAATAGCGTATTTGCATTACTATTCAAAGGGTTCGACTTGGCAGCGTTAAAACTATCGAGCGTAAATGATGATCCAAATTGCATAAGTTGTGTTCGCATCAATGATGGCCGATTCAATGGCCAGTTTTTTTGCAGATATAACGGCTTATTGGCTGCAGAATTACCGATTAAATCGAGTGCGGCATCCTTTGTTCCAAGATCACTGGACATATACCATTCTACCGTCACACTCTTGAACGGAGCAGTCGACTTCAGTGGAACTAATTTTGAAGTGTTGGCTTGAACTGTCCCAAGATAATCTTCTGTTTCTAGTTTCATTTTTACACATGTATAGGCCTGGTTCAACGCTGAGTCGCCAGACGACTGCGATTGTTGGACGGGCACTTCTTGATTTGGTGTCACGGCAACCACATTTTTCAAACCCTGATTACAATTCGTCGAGCTGATGAGGGCCTTCTCGCTGCTACAAGCTGCTTTGTTACCTGTATTACACACTGTCTGATAATAAATAAGCGCTCGTTTTGCATCTTCTACCCCGGCAAGCGACGAGTCGTAGGCAGACTGTGACAAATCATTCAACGAAGCTTGTTGTTGATCATTTACCATAATACGTAGGAAACCCAGCGTTACGATTGTGATAAGTAACATCGAAAATATAACCAAAAATAGCGAGACGGCTCCAGATTCGTGACGGCGGTTTAGCATAACCATACTAGTTAACCCCACTTACTGCTCGTAGCACAATAGTAAACTGCTCGACCGAACAATAATTTGGGTCACTTCCGGAAACGTTTGGCGCTTTACATTGACTTTGATCACTTGTCAGTGCATTAATGTCACTTGAACCAAGTGTAAATGAGATTTTATAAAGTGCTTGGGCAGATAAAACATCTTTTGCCGTGGCCGTTGATGTCACACTGAAGGCGTGAATAGCCAGACTATGGTCGCCAGACCGCAACAACTCAGTCGCACCAACTGGTGAAATGTTTGGATATGCGCCAGATCCATCTGGTATACAATACGCTCCACCCGGGTCCGCTGTTTTAACAAAGCTAATTTCAGAGCTGGTTATGGTTCCCTGCACCACAACATTCCCAGCACTATTCAGTGATGAATACATATTACGGTTAGTGTTGGTCGAGCTGAGTGCTGTGCCATAGTTCCAGATATAACTATATTGCCCGATGCACATACGACCGCCCCACTGATTATTTATGTATTGCTGGTCGGCGACATTCGTTGAGAATGAACCACTGGCCCGAAAGGCTCGATCGATTTCCTGGGTCATTGCACGCGATGTTTGGTTTACTTCCTTCAAGATCATACCGTGGTTATACACGCTAGCAATCTGGACAATTGTCGTCGCAATGACAAGCAGTAGTACCGAAATAAACGTCATTGCCAGTAAAAGCTCAATAAGCGTAAATCCTTGTGATGGTTTATTATCCACGTGGTTCATATAACCTCACAATCGTTCCAATCGTCATGGCCGGGCCTTGTCCTGGATTTTCCCAGCACGCCCGAATATGAAAATCTATATACCCAGCGTTCTGAGCGTTCGCATCAGTTGGAACCTGTGATTTAATCCCCTCAATCCAGATACCCTGAGCACCTGTCAGCGTGCTAGACGAACTATCATAGGTAACCTGGGAAAAAGTCGTGGCTTGTTTCAAAATTGTAACGTCACCTTTGATGTACTTTGCCTGTGCGCCGTTGAGAATAAAACTTCCAGTCGGTGGGTTCGGACAAGTAGCTGCGCCATTAAACGACGATGCGGAAGTTGCCACGAGGCTATCAGTCATAAGCTTCCACTGCCCCGCCGGTGTACTACTGTCGTAGGTTGTACGTGTCTGGTAAGCGGCTACGTAAGCGTCGTGGAGGAATCGCAGTGTTGTAGCCTGAGAATCGATTTCTTCTCGGACAAGTGTTGTTTCTAAAGCGCGCTGCGCGGCAAGTGTGCCCTGATTCATAATTGTTATTGCTCCGACAATAACGAGGCTTAGAACACTAAAAGCAAATAATACTTCAATTAATGTGTCGCCTCGCTGTAACCGTTTTTTTAACATTGCGTGTCACCCACAGCCGCTGCAATCAGCGCCTTCGATCGGACTTCAATTGAGCTTGGTCCACTCGCACCAGCGCCTATGTAAACTGCCAGCTTTTCTGGAACGCCAACACCTCCAGGATCAAGACATACCGTTCGAGGACCCTGTCCGGGTGAACTTGTCACTGTTGTCTGCATCATTGCCGTCAGTGTCGTCGAAGAAACTGAATCAATCTGATTCACTGTGTCACTCGTAAAGGTAAACGACGTACCATTTTCAGGTGAGCGTATCATCAGAATAGCCAATGACCGTGGTGAGCTTGGTGACTGTGATCCGCTACCACTAGTAGGCCAAGCGATCTGCGCACCCCACTCTAACGATGTTTTCTCGATACTACTAGTTGATATTCCCAAGCTGTAGTCACTAATAATCGAACTGACAGTGCCCGAGCTTGCCTTGCCAGATTTTGGATATCCGACTACCGTTGCCATTGTGACCTGATCATTTACGATACCAATATATCGCCCCAAAAGTACGCAATCACTCTGGCCGGGTGCAGTGCCCCCGGTACCATTTTGAACCGGTGTTGCGCTTGCGGCACATGTCCAATTGGCATCGCGGTCGTTTGTCACGTTATTTATTCGCGAATACTGGTCTTGAACCAATGATTTAAAAGAATACACCGCATCGAGATAGCGCTGGTTACTGATAGAAGAGCCTAAACCGACCAGAAGTCCCGCTATCAAAACACCTGTTATAGCCAGAACAAGCATGGTTTCGATGATCGTAAATCCGCGTTGAGAGTGTCTGCCCATGTGTCGCCATTATAGCATAAGCCGAATCCGTGCAACCCCTATTAAAACTAACTACAGTAGGCTAAGCGTATAGAATTCAGCGATTGTCACGCCGACTAGTTTCGTTACCACTGCGCCAGCGATCAGCAACGGCCCAAATGGAACACGAGCGTTTCGTTTCAGTTTGCCAGTGACCATCAGTGGAATGACAATGATACAGCCAATTAAGTTGGCAAAAAATAAAGCAATCAGGGCTAGTTTCCAGTCAGCCAGCAGTAATCCCAGCCCAAGACCGAGTTTGATATCACCAAAACCAATCCAGCGGCCTTTTGAAATTAGCCATAAGACAAAATATAGTCCACTAAGGATAGCGATTGAGCCGGCAACGCTCAGAATCGCAACCACTTTGTCGGCGCTGCCCATAATAGTTACAACAGCACTGGCTAGGCCAACGCCAATGACTGCAAAGTTGACACTATCCGGTAATAAGAACCATTTACTGTCATAAGCAAACATAATCGCCAAACCGACTCCAGCTACTAACCATAGTACAAAAATTGTCAGTTGAATCCCCCCGACTAGTTCGACTGGCCAAAAAAGGTATGATGCCGCAAAAAATACAGCCGTACCGATTTCAATTAATGGCTCCATACGGCCGATTGACTTGTGACACTTTCGGCAACGGCCCTTTAGGCTGAGCCAGCTAATAAGTGGAATAAGGTCATACCATTTCAGTGTATACCCACAGTGCAAACAGCGAGAACGGTCTTTCGACACTTTCTCGCTTGCAAGTTTTTTGAGGCTGAGGTATTCGG
>JAYVYE010000030.1:0-11747 GCA_043784545.1 Candidatus Microsaccharimonas sp. | reverse complement strand
GTTCTACGAGTTGCGGACAGCTTTCGTACGATGGCCAACCAGCAAGAAGCTCTTGCATTATATGGTCTAGGGCGTGCGGCGAAACCAGGTTATTCTAGTCACCAAATGGGACTAGCTATAGATTTCCAGCTTGGTTCAAATGATGGAGTCCGGAGGCCTGGTGACCCGGTGTATGATTGGCTTGTTGCAAACGCAAAGGCCTATGGATTTGCAAAACTTTCCAGTGAATCGTGGCACTGGCAAGCCCAAGCTGCCCAAGGAAGTTCGCCGTCATGATTCGATTTAAGGCTATTTCTAAGGTTCGTATGACACGTTCTTTTATTATGCTAATTGCTCTTTTTTTTTCGATGACACCGCTTCAGGCATTAGCAATTGATCAATTATTTTATAGTCAAAATGATATTTTATTTTATGACCCCAGCGCCACTACTTGTGGTACATCTGCGGGTGGGGCTACGGCCGGAGCTATCACCTCACTACGTGGTAACGATAACGGCGCCAAAATATTTAATTTTTGGGTTGATGCTGGGTTAACGTCTCAACAAGCGGCCGGAATCACTGGGAGTATGCAACATGAAGGTGGGTTTAGCCCATTTCGACAAGAAGAGGGTAAAACTTGGCCAGCCGGGGGGTGGGGAATTGCTCGGTTTACCGGTGGAGAAAGGGTCTCGGCAACTGCTTTTGTACGTGGTGCAGTTGGTGATAGTCTTTTTGATCAATATTATAAAACTGATTTTGGTGGTGCTGTCGTTCAGTCAAACGGTTTTGTTCCGAAAAACGTTCCAGCTGATGTGAATGACAAATTTTTATTAAACGAACTTAATTATCTATTTGATCATATTCAAAAGCTGCAACCCAACAGTATTCGTACGTCCGGCGTGAAAGCTGACTATAATCAAATCGTTCCATCTAACACAACGCTGTTTGCATATATTAAATCTCTCGCACAAGCTCGTGACACTGCTATTGCCTGGACATATCTTTATGAATCTCCTGGTGATATAAAGGCGACTGCAGCAGCTCGCGCTACCAGTGCAGCTGATATTTTGACGATGTTCGGAGCAGGTATTAAAACTACTTGCGGTGGCAGTTTATCTGCCGGCGGCATGACACTTGATCAAGGCGTAAAATTTATGAATGATTACAAAACTAACCCAGATAACGAACAGTATGTAACTGGTGCAGATAAAACCTGTGCTGGTGGGCCTCTAGCAAATTGTGTATCATTTTCAATGTATTTTGTTCACAAATATACAACTCTAAAACAATCTGGTGGCGCAGGTAACGGAAGTACTGTTGTTGCAAAACTTATTAGTCAAAATCCCGAAGCTAAAAATGGGCACAGCCCACAGCCATATGCGATATTTAGTACCGCTAGTGGTAACCAGGATTGCGGAGATGTAAAGTGTGGTCACACCGGTATCATCCTCGGTGTCGATGTGGCTAAAGGTACGGTTGTAGTGGGTGAGGCTGGTTGCAATGGTTCACCAAGCTGGAACACTGCACACGAATACAAGCTATCCCAGTTTGATAGTGATGCTTATACGTACATTTACACAGATGGTTATCTGAAGGGTGCGGTACAATAAAATGCAAAATTTTAGTCGGAAACAAAAACTAGCAATCCTCATCGGCGTGTTGTTGGGAATTATTTTGGTTGTAGTTATGATAATCGCTGCGTTAAATAAAACGAATAAAAATCAGTTTGGTGAATATATTACGATCCAGAATTACGACCAAAAAGTTAAAAATGTTTCGTCGGGTGTAAAAGATGCAATTCAAACCTCTTTATATAAAATTGTTAAAAAAAATAGTGCCGATACTTTTAATGCGTCAACTGTCGGGGATGCCACCATCCGTGAATCGTCAGACTCTCAAAAATATGACGCTTCGAAATTGGTATATAGTGGTAATTTCATTGTAGATATTGCAAGTATTAAGCAGTCGTATCAAGCTCAATATAGTTATTCGCCCAGCAACACTATTGATGTTGGTGGTAGTCCGGTTGTACTATCTTGTCCTTCTACGGATAAATTAAAGTATGGGGATTTTAACTGTAAAGATGCTTTTTCAAACCAAGTTGACCAGGTTGATGCAATTATGCAGTATCTTCCCTATGAAAACTTTGACTTTAAAATATCGCCAGATGCCACGATACCTGGTCAAGCACTTACGCTGGTTGTTCAATTACGTATTCCCAATTCTGCACTCGCTGGTAACGCTACCTCAAAAGCGGCGGCGATAACTTTGTATAAAAAAGAAGTGACTGATTGGATACAATCAAAATCACTTGATCCGTCGAGGTTTACAATTATGTATGATTATTCTGATGCCGGTGATTATATAGGCCCATCCCAAGCTAATTTAGATTAGCTTGTCTTTAAAACAACGTGGTGATAGCGCGTACTATCCGACAAAACATGTGTACTGGTCATCACAATCTGGTGTTCACGCGTCCGGTCACTCAGTGCTTTTTGACGCGTTAAATCAAGTTCTGAAAAAACATCATCAAGCAGTATGAGTGGTTTTAAACCTGATAATTGTTCAATAATATCGACTTCTAAAAATTTTAATGCCAGTACAATTGTGCGAACCTCACCACGAGATGCAACCGACAAGGCGGGTGAGTGGTTAAATTCAAACATGACGTCGTGACGGTGTGGGCCAACTGAAGTGTTACCGAGCATCTTGTCGCGGTCAATGTGCGCCGCTAGTTCGTTCAAGAGTTTTTGCTTTACGTCTCCAACGAATGTATGGGAATAATGAACTGACACTTCGTCGTGCTTACCAGCTATATCATCATAGGCACTATTTAACTGGCTGTTTATTTGTTCAATAAAGGCGATCCGCTGTTCGATAATATAAGCACCGTGTTCCGACAGTGCGATATCCCATGCGAATAGTTGATCGGACGGCGTGTTAAAGCGTTTTAGTAGAGTATTTCGTTGCCGCAGTGCTCGTTCATATTTACGCAATGATCCGCCGTACAGTGGGTTTAATTGGGCTATAAATCGATCTATGAACTGGCGGCGGCGAGTCGGTGAGCCGTTTAGCAGTCGAAGGTCTTCTGGCTCGAATAATACGACCGGGTATTTGTTCTTTGGTGCCAACCGGGCAGTTGTTTTACCATCAACAATAAACTGTTTTCTAGCCGTTGCTTTAGCCGGCTCAAATTTAATAGTTCGTTTATCGTGATCATCTAATAAAAGATCTATTTTCCACCACGGGCCAGCTGATTTTAAAACATCACTGTCGCTGCCTTTAAATGAACTACCCTGAAGAGCGATGTAGATAGACTCTAATAAAGTAGTTTTTCCACTGCCGTTTGGGCCGGTAATAACTGTGACACCCTTAACGAATTCAACTTCGTAATGTTCATGTGAGCGCACGTTGTGCACGGCTAGTTTGCTCACTATAGCCATGGTATTAGCTCTTTAAAGGCATGATAACGTGGTAATAATTAGTGTCTTTGTTAACTGATTTCAAAATACATGGTGTTAGCTTACCGCTAAAGCTAAATTCGAGCGTATCGCCTTCAATAACCGACAGGGCTTCTGATAGATACCGTGAATTAAGGGTAACTTGTCCGCTACCTTTTGCTTCAGCGCTAAGCTCAGAAGTGTTCTCGCCGTATTCAGAAGCAATTGAATGGAGTGAAACAGATTTGTTATCACTATCAACCGTTAACGTTACGCTACCGCCTGATTCGCGGGCGAATAAACCAGCGATTTTAGTAACGCGGACAAAATCTTGTTTATTTACGGTAGCGGTAATATCAGAGTTGGTTGGAATAAGCTGGCGATAATCTGGGAAGTTACCATCAACCAGTCGGCTAATGATCTCAGCTTCATTAATACGAAAACGGACTTGTGTTTCATCGAATAAAATATCTACAGAATCGGCGTCATCAACGATAGTCCGTAATACTTCTTGAAGGGTTTGAACAGGAATGATGGCAGAAACTTGACTGGTTGTTTCAACCAACCGGCGTTCTGATAGTCGGTAGCCATCAGTCGCTGCTAAATAAAGTTGTCCTTCGTGAGAATGCCAGTAGACACCAGTTAATACAGGCCGGGTCGCGTCTGAACTAGCTGTGATAACTGTTTGGCTGACCGCTTGTTTGAAATCTTCGGTATTAATAGTGTAGCTAATCGAAGCTGTTTCGTTGATGGTCGGAAGTTCAGGGAACTCATCAGCAATAACGCCGTTAATTACCGAGTGGAATTTTCCAGAAGTTAAATGAATATTATTATTAACTATTTTTAGATCAATCGAATCTTTAGGAAGACTGCTGACAAATTCTGAAATAAGACGGGCGGGAACTGTAATAGCTCCTGGCTTGGCTATCTTGGCACCAATATACTGCGTGGTTGCGATTTCGAGGTTTGTAGCTGCCACTAATAACCGATTACCGTCGGTTCGCAGCAATATGTTACTAAGTATTGGAAGTCCAGTCTTATTGCTGGCGACACGGCCGACAGCTGACAAAGCTCTGGCAAAGTTTTCTTGAGTTACTGTAAGTTCCATTATGTTATTTCTTTCTCATCTTTACTTTTTCTTCATATTAATAGGTGCTGTGGATTGCGGGTATAAGTGGTGTAATAACAGATTGAAATAACTAAAAATAGCAGTGTATAAGTAGGTAGCAAAGCGGTGCAAAGAAAGGGTTAAAGCCGGTAGGTTATAGACAGCCTGGTGGTTAGAACTAGTTGATGGTAGGGAAGCTGTGTACAACAATGCACCAGTTGTACCGCCAGCTGTTCGCAGGCTGTACACATTTTTTACCCAGGCAAAAGTGGTGTCATTAAGCATATAATTTCTCGCGGATTGATGCTACTTGTTCACGAATAACAAAATCTAATTTAATAGCTTTTTCAATTTTCTCTACTGAGTGGATTGCTGTGGTGTGGTCTTTACGGCCTAGTTCACCAGCAATTTTAGGGAAACTAAGATGCAGTTCAGATCGAAGTAAATACATCGCTATCTGTCGTGGAACAACGATATGTTTATCACGCTTAACGCTACACATTTCTTCGGAGGCTAATTGAAAATGTTTAGCAGTACGGTCAATAATTTGTTTACTGGTTAGGTGCTGCGGCCTGGAATGACGAACATTACCAAGCAGACCCTCGGCTGTAGAAATATCTGGCTCAATACCGTGAAGATCAGCGTAGGCCAGCAATTGATTTAAAGCACCCTCCAGCTCGCGAATATTTGTTTTAATATTTGTAGCTAAATATTCAACTGTTTCAGTATTCAGTTCAACGCCAGATAATGATGCCTTGGCACTAAGGATGGCACAACGGGTTTCAAAGTCCGGCATTTGAACATCAATTGACATACCCATTTCAAAACGACTACGAAGACGTTCAGTTAAGGTTGGAATACTACGTGGTGGTTTATCACTACTGATGATAATCTGTTTGTTATTTTGGTGTAGGAAGTTAAAAGTATGGAAGAATTCTTCCTGAGTTTTTTCTTTATTGGCAATAAACTGCATGTCATCGACAATTAAAACATCAATATTACGATATTTATCAGAAAATCCCTTCTTTTTAAAACGAATATAATCAAGGAATTCGTTAACAAAGGTTTCAGAGCTGACATAGAGAACCCGAGCAGCTGGATTTAATTTGATAATTTCGTTTCCGACAGCTTGCATGAGGTGTGTCTTACCAAGTCCAACACCACCATAAAGATACAGCGGATTGTACTTCATACCCGGGTTGGCAGCTACAGCTTGGCTAGCGGTATAAGCCAGGTCGTTACTTGACCCAACAATGAAATTATCGAATGTGTAGCGCGGGTTTAAGTTACCGGTTACTGATAACCCAGACGATGGGCGACCAAGCGAAAGTGGCGCAGCCGGTGAACGAGATCCTGTCAGCGACTCCATAGAACGATTGTTAATTGTAGTGTTAATTGAATCGAGTGTCGTTTCACGGTTAACATTTGTCTTTTTACCAGCAACAATAATAGTGTAGGTAATTCGTTTTGGGTGAACCCCGTTACTAGCAAGCGATTCTTTGATCTGTTCGTTGAATTTTACTTCAAATTGTTTTTTGGCAAAAATATTCGATACGGCAATAACAACCTCGTCGTCGCTTTGACTAATAAGTTCGGTGTTTTTATACCACGTCTCATACGTCGCATGAGAGACCGTAAGTTCGATCTCGCCCAAAACACTTTGCCATAACGCATTCATATCTCTATCAGTCCCCGTAAACTATTTGATTTGTTTTATTACCCTTTAGTATACGGTAAATACAGAGTTTTCCACAACCTCAAATGACTCAAGGGCAAAGAGGGTACTAAGAGGTGTGAGTTATACACAATTACGCGCCACTACTGTTAATGTGTGGATAACTTGTCGGTATTAGGGGATAAGTTTATATACAAAGTCATTATATTGGATGAAAATCAACCATCATAATCGATGAGACTTGAATAATAGAGGTGGATTTGCTAGAATGGTACAGATATGCCAAAAAGAACTCATCAACCACACACCCGCCACCGCGCCCGTACTCACGGTTTTCGCGCTCGCATTTCGTCAAAGTCAGGACAACTCGTCCTGAAACGCCGACGCAATAAAGGTCGCGCAAAACTGTCAGTTTAGTTAAAAACGCCGCTTCGAAAGAACGCGGCGATTTTTATATCTGTAGGGATACTCAGTTGAACTGGCAATAATAGCCTATACTATAGGTATGATCTCATCGCTTTTTCGTTTTCACGGACATAACAGCCTCCGCTACGTGTATACCAATGGCAAAGCAGTCCGTTCGCAACCGCTAACTATCAAATGGGTAAAAAATAGCCATCGTTCGAAGTCGCGCGTATCGGTTGTAGTAAGTAAAAAAGTTATAAAAAGCGCGATTGGACGAAACCGGATCCGCCGCCGGATTTATGAATATATACGTCTTCGATTAGACCAACTGAACGATGTCTATGATATTGTTGTCATCACTACGTCTCCAGACCTAAAGGATATTCCATCAAGTGAGTTGATAGAACTGCTTGATACGCTCATGTACAAGGCAGAGCTGTATAAAGCGCCATAAAAATGGTATAATCTTACAGATATAGTAAGAGTTTTAACTCTTTAAAAAACAGCAATAAGTAACAGGAACCCATAATGAACATTTTTGAACTGATCGTCGTCCAACCTATCTTCAACTTACTTGTTGGGCTTTATAGTATTATCCCTGGCGGTGATTTTGGTGTTTCGTTAATACTCTTTACGATTCTTATCCGTTTTGCGCTGTGGCCGCTCGTCGTTCGTCAACTTCACCAAACAAAGGCAATGCGCAAGTTGCAACCAGAACTAGCTCGTATCAAAAAAGCAACTAAGGGTAATCGACAGCTTGAGAGCATGCAAATGTTGGAGCTGTACAAGAAACACGACGTTAAACCGTTTCGTTCAATCTTGACACTACTCATTCAGCTACCTATTTTCATTGCTCTCTACCAAGTAATTCAGATTTTTACGCTGCACCGCGATCAAATTAGTAAATTCACTTACGAATTCCTCCAAAATATTGGCCCAATTAAGGCATTGATCGAACACCCAAATCAATTTAACGAGAAACTTTTGGGATTAGTCGACCTGACTGGACACGCCATCGGTGGTCCGGGCGGATTTAATATATTCTTGATCATTTTGGCAATTGTTGCTGCTATAACGCAGTACATCATTAGTAAACAGGTCAGCCCGACCTCTAGCACTAAACGGTTCCGTGATGTAATGGCCGAAGCGGCTGAGGGTAAGCCGGCTGACCAAAGTGAATTGAACGCCGTTATGATGAGTAAAATGGTTAAGATTCTTCCCTTCTTCATGCTGTTCATTATGCTCGGTCTACCTGGTGCCCTTGCTTTATACTACGCAACTTCAAATATTTTTGCCGCTATTCAACAACATTATATTTTAAAACGCGACGCTGACGAAATGGATAAGATCGCTGACGAAGGTATTAAAGAAGAAGGCAAAAAAGCTACCGCTAAGGCACGCGCCAAACAAGCCACCGAAGCGAAGGTGACCCAAACTACGATTACGCGTATCAAGGCAAAGGATACTCCGCGGGACAAAAAGGGTAAGGCATAGTGAACAAAGAACAATCAACCGAATTCGCTCAAAAATACCTGGCAGACTTACTGTCATTTTTTGGGATAAACGTCGTGGTCACAGCGACAACCGAAGACGATGTGATTGAACTAAACGTACCTTCGACCGAGCTAAACAGTCTGTTAATTGGCCGCGACGCCGAAACCTTGCGCAGCTTGCAGTATATTGTTTCAACTGTTTTGCGTAATAAAAACGCCGCTGCTTGGCGGGTTAATATTGACATTGCAGATTATAAAAAGCTGCGGGCTGAACGGATTGCCAAAGAAGCCCGCGTTTGGATAGAAGAGGTTCGTCGAACCGGCAGTTCACACGTTGTTCACCTTAATCCAGCTGATCGCCGCATAGTACACCAAGTTGCAACTGAATTTTCTGATATTCGCACTTTTTCAGAAGGTGAAGGTGTCGAGCGAGCAATTACGATTGCCCAAATAAGCTCTTAATTTATTTTACAGCCGTCGTTAAAACGTCGTTATAGACTTGACGGGTTTGTTCAGCCATCCGTTTCCATGAATACTTCTTGATCTGCTCATAGCCGTCCTTAGAAAGCTTCATACGCAACTTTTCATTGCCTAACACTTCGGTAATCGCCCTGACTATGTCATCGGTACTGGCTGGATTAAAATAGTGGGCAGCTTTTCCATAAATTTCTGGTAGGCAGGTGGCGTTACTACTAATAACCGGCGTACCGTGACCCATCGCTTCAAGTCCTGGCAAACCAAAACCTTCCATTAATGAAGGAAATACATATGCCGTGGCGTGGGCGTATAGCCAGTTCAGCTGGGTGTCTTTAACGAAGTCCGTAAAGATGATATTTCGATAGCCTTTTTTTACGAAATAAGCTTCATTTGTTAGTGCGCTGACGTTTTTACGTCCCACCAAGACCAGACCAAGCTCTGGGTAAGTTTCCAGTAGTTTTTGGTGGGCATCACCAAGTCGTTTGATATTTTTATAATCAGATTGTTGACCAACGTACAAAAGATATTTTTTGTAGGGCAGGGCGTAGGCTTTGTTTAGGCCGCCAGCTATGTCGCTTGATTCGTAAATAACTGTGACGTTTTCTTCTTTGGCATCGGTGAATTCCAGCAACTCTTTTTTCGTAAATTCGCTAATTGCAATCAAGTGATTGTTTTCACGAGCGACCATCTTGAAGACGAACTTTCCAACGAATTGCTTGGCGTGAAAAACCAGCCAATTTTTATCAGAGTTATAGGTTTTTACTAATGTTAAATCATGAAAAGTTGTGACTTTTTTACCTCGGTACCAGACCGGTTGTTGGGGCATACAAAAATGCACCAGGTCGGGTTTTAATGCTTTCAGGAACCGACGAAAACCGAACTGTTCAGCTACAGAATAATTGTCAAAATCGGCTATCTGGACAGTGAAATTTGGGCGAGTTGGTACCCAATAGTTTTCGTCCTTGGCGCGGACAAGGACCGAGTAGTCGTTGATGTGGTCGATATCCTGAAGGTAGGTGAGGAGGCGTTCGACGTAGCGACCAGTTGTCGAATTAATGATCCGGGCATCAATCGCAATATGTCGACCCGAGATTCCAGGCACTAGAGGCTTTCCTTTTTAAATACCAATCGCGAGTAAAAGAGATAGTTCCAAATCAACGAAGCAACGGTGGCGATAATTTTGGCGATAAATAATACCAAGCCAGACGCTAGGGCGCTACCGGACAACAGGGCAGTTACGGCTGTAATAATCAGTGGCTGAATAATCCACAATCCAATAATTGTCACGATAACGAACAGTAGAAATTGTTTCCGAACATTGCCACCCTTTGATTTAAAGGTAAAAGATTTATTAATGAAAAAGCTGGCAATGAAGGCGATACCAGTTGAAAAATAATTGGCAACAATTTTATCGACACCCAGGGCTACAAGGGCGAAAAGAATAACAAAATCAAGCGCCGTGTTGCCGATACCGACAATGCCGAATCTGATTTTTTCAGCGTGTTTTTTTAGAAGTTCCAACTCGTAGCTCCTCAATTAAATATAGTGGACGGTTCTTGGTTTCATTGAAAATACGACCAATGTATTCACCGATAATTCCAAGCGATAATAGTTGCGCGCCACCCAGGAAAAGGATAACCGCCATGGTCGAAGGGTATCCAGCAAGGTTGGTGCCAAACAAGGTCGTTCGGACAACGATATACACTAGGTAAATGAAGGCCGCAAAAGCAACACCGCTACCGATGAAGGTTGCCAACCGAAGCGGCGCCGTACTAAATGATACAATTCCTTCAATGGCCAGGTTGATTAGTCCGAAATAATTAAAATGGCTTTGACCGGCTGTGCGTGGATCGCGTTTGTAGGTAATTTCTTTTTTCTTGAAGCCGATCCAGCTAAAATAACCCTTGGTGTAGCGCTGGCTTTCGCGAATTTGTTTTAAAGCTTCGACGGCCCGTCGATCAAGTAATCGGAAGTCACCGGTGTCACGCTGAATCGGGATGCGGGTTACAGATTGTAGCGTGGCGTAAAACATTTTCGATGATGTTTTTTTGAGCCATGACTCACCAAGACGGCTGTTGCGTTTGGCATAGACATCGTCAAAGCCCTTTTCCCACCAAGTAATCATCTCTGGTATAAGTTCTGGTGGATCTTGCAGGTCAGCGTCGATAATAACAGTAGCGTCGCCACTGACGTGATCGAGGCCAGCAATCATGGCGATTTCTTTGCCAAAATTACGAGATAAATTGAGGTACGACACACGGGTGTCTTTTTCAGCATAATCCCTGATCATTTCAAGTGTGTTATCGCGGCTACCATCATTAACAAAGAAGAATTCAAAATCATAGTCTTTGATGCCGTCAGCCAGTGTCACCAAGCGCGTGTAAAGCTTTTTCAGAACGGCCTGTTCGTTATAGGCAGGGATCAGGATGCTGATTTTTTTCATTATTTTTAGTATATCACGTAGCTAGGAGCTATTTAATAGGGGTAGGTGTACTGACGCTTGAGGTAAAGACCATAGACAGACCTGGTGTTACATTCAAAGACTGTGTGGCAGGTCGCATCGTCAAAACGACCATACGCAATAAAGCTTGCTACTTTTTTCTCATAATCACTACCCAGCACATTAGGCGCCAGGCTATGAACCGGGTAACCAAGATAATAGGTTAATGACGGGGTGGCCTCAGCATGTGCAATTTTATAGGCTTCGTAGGCGCGGGTGGTATAGCGGGCGACGTTAGTGTGATCATTATGATCAGTGTATCGAGTACCTTCGTAGCTGCTTTGAGACCGAAGCTGGCTGGGCTTATATGCTTCAATCAGACTAACAAGCGTGTCTGTTAACTGGGCAGAGCTATAGGTTGAATCAGCTGACACGGTATTGATTGAATTGATCTTTCCAAAATAAAGTTTGTTCTGACTTTGATTATCGTATTTTGAAAAGCCGGTTCCATTAGGATTTCCATCTGGGAGATGAAGAAAAATAAGTGAAATTGAATGGTTCCCCTTTGGATTAGCAATCGTAGCAATTTGACCACCAGGAAGTTTAACAACGCGCTCGATCCAAACTTGTTTTGGTTTGCCTAGCATGCTGTCGTAGGCCGCTTCTGAGCCTTTTTGACGACCAATCCAGTACAAATCCCCACTTCCAGCGTCACCAGCCGTAAAGTATA